>CAZQIJ010000062.1:0-14617 GCA_964592955.1 uncultured Anaerolineaceae bacterium | reverse complement strand
GGGTTCCATCTGCCCACTGCGGCACAAACAGCGCGTACAGGGTGTAGAGAATCACCACTACCGCAGAGATGCCGTACACCATCAGGGCACGGGTCTGTGCGACCTGTGTAGTAAAGGGCGATAGATCGACCAGAAGTCGGAATATGCGTCGCACGTTTGCCTACTCCTTTTCTCCGGGAACACTAGTACCCAGACGAATGCGTGCTTTTCGTGCTTTCAGTACCTGACCAAGCTCACTGATGGTTGTGTTCAGCACGCGCTCGATATCGATCTGCTGTTGCAGTTGGCTGCTGATAAGGTTGGCCAGAGTCTTACTGCGTGCCAGGCGCTGGCTCTGTTCATAGGCCTGTGTGTTTTCAATGGCGATACCCACCTGGGTAGCGATCTGGCGGAAGATGAGCTGATCTGTGTCGCTGTAGCTGTATGCGCGAACATCTGCGATTTCGACTACGCCGACTTCTGTTCCCATCATCTGGATGGGTGCAGCCATGATCGACAAAGCGTCGGTGCGGCTGGAATGGTGCAGCGCGATCTCGTGCACATCCGGGCTGTAAACCAGGTTGCGTTGTGTCCAGGCCAAACCTGCTGCTGTTTCCCGCCCCAGATCCATCGGCAAATTAAGCATTTCGCTGATTTTGCCGTTGTCATTCATCCCGGTCAGTACCAGCCGTTCCTGTGTGAAGTTGTAGAGGAATACCGAAATATACTTGGCCGAAAGCATCTTTGGGACTTCGATGAGGACGGTGTTCAGAATCGACGGCGTATCCAACCGCAACTGGATCATCTGGCTGAACGACGCCAACTGCTGGAGCTGTTCCGCCTGGTGGCGGCTGAACGCTAACTGGCGCAGATTTTGCAGGCTGATGGTTGCCTGCGCTGCCATTGCGCGTGCCGCGTCCTGCACTTCAGGTGAAAACATCGAGGCATCGCTGTATGAATCCAGCCCCAGCGACCCGATATAGCGGTTCTGCAGGTCAATGAGCGGCAGCAGCAGCATTGCCCTGATCCCCTGGTTCAACAGCGCCTGTTTCACGTCGCTGCCAAATTCCTGATCATCCTCCAGATTGCGCACCAGAATGGGCGCACGCTCGAAGCGTATGCGCTGTTGTACAGGATCGTCGCTGTTGATTCGCAGACCCAACAAGTTTGATTTCGGATAGTCTCCGACGACCGACATAGCCTGGTCTACTGCATTCATCAGCACGATGCCCGCGTGATCCACACCCAGACCATTGACCACACTGCGCGTAACGATCTGCATCAGCTCGGTCTCGTTGGCGATGGCCGCCAGTTGTGTGGAGAACTGATTCAGCGTTTCCAGCACGCGCACCTGCCGTTCGAGCTGGTCTGCACTGTCGCGCAGTTCATCCAGCAGGCGCTGGTTGCTAAGCACCACCTCCACCTGGTCGCGCACGGCGGTGTAGAGGCGCTTCTGCGCTTCGTCGAAGACCTGCGCCTGGTCAAAGGCGATCAGGATCTGCTGCGCGAGCCGGTTCTCGTAAAAGACCGGGATGACAATCGCACTGCGGACTTTCGTGCCGCGATCGTTCAGGTACAGGAGGGCAGGATTGGCGATGGACGTAAGGTCGCTGGTGTTTTCCACATTTGCAACAAAGTCCAGCTCGCTGCCCTGGCGCGCCCATTTTGCCTGGAAATTCTTCAGCAGCGGCCCGCCGCTAATGGGTACACGCGGCATACTGCGCGACTCTTCATCGGCCCTGGTTTCAACCAGCGCATTCACGAGGAATGAATGGATGCTGCCCTCGCTGTCATACTGGACGCTGATCAGCGCCAGACTGTTGGCTTCAGTAGCCAGTGTACCCTTGATGATTCCCAGGACATCGAGTGCGCCATCGCTGGAAATCAGCAGTCGGTTAACGTCATACAGGGTAACCGTTTCTCTGAGGTTGTCTTCGGTACGCTGTGCCAGAATCCGGTTGACGGTCGTAATAATGATCTGTTCGGCCAGGGATCGCAGCGCAAGGACGCGGTTGCTGGACAGCGTAACCGGTGTTGGGTTCTCAAAGGCTACGATGCCCGTAAGCTGCACATCTGATGTGGGAAGCAGGAAGAGCAGCCTGCGATTCCCATCCCAGGTCAGAATACCATCCCCGGTGTCCAGATTGTTTGGGAGTGCATAGAACGTTGTGTGGTCCGGCCAGGCGCGGCCTTCCTGGATGGCGGCCAGCACGCGTATGGATGTTCCTTCCAGCAGACCCAGAAATGCCCGGTGGTAGGCCGCATCTGCAAAACGATGTGCCACCAGAAGCAGGTCTTCCAGCGAACGTGTGCGGCTGATCTGCAGACTGGTTTCGTACTGCTCCGCCACAAAGCTCAGGGCGTCGGCAGTCTGGTGAATGAGGCTGCGGTTTTCTACCGCCACCGCCACCTGCCCGCTCATGGCACGCAGGTTATCCAACTGTAACCCGCGAAAGGCCGAGGAATCCTGCGCCCCAAAGGCCAGCACGCCGATGAGGCGTATACCGACCTGAAGGCCAGAGATCGCATAACTGTTTATGCCCCGTTCATAAAAATAGCGGGCTGTATCGGTCTGTGCGGCCCAGGACTGCTGAATATCTTCCACAACCATCAGCTCGCCGTTCAGCAGGCGTACAATCCAGCGTTCGTGTCCCATATCTGGCATTTGGGGCAGCACATCAAACAGCTCGATTTCCTCGATGCCGGTGTGGCTGGCAACTGCCACGGTGTTCATGGCAGACGGCGGCGAGTCGATCAGCGCCGGTTCATCGAAAAGCATAATCGCGCACGACACAATGCTCGCAGGCAGCGCATTGATGATCGCCAGCGCCATTTCATCATACCCGTCAGCCATGGCCACCGTCCGGTTGGTGTTCACAAGCTGCGCGGCCAGCTCCTGCGCGCTGCGCGATTCCTCCAGAAGACGCCTGCTGAGGATTGTAATTGCGATCTGCCCGGCAATGGTGGAGTAGCTGTCAAGCTCATCCTGCGAGAGGACGTAGGGGGTGCGGTTCAGAATATCCAGCGTGCCCAGCATCTGGCTGCCGTTATCCAGCGCAAAGATTGCTGCCCACTGTGCCCCCAAAGCGCCGTACTGCGCGAGGGTCTGTTCCGGCAGTGCCAGGGTCGCATCGTCAGCATAAAGCGGGGCATCCCACAGCCTGCTTAGCAGTTCTCCATCTGCCACATCTGTCAGCGGTTCTTCTGTCAGCGGGTCAGGCCTCGCTACAGGTTCCCCGTCAGCCGCATCGTTTTCCGGGTAGGCGACTGCCACGATCTGGCGTTTGCGTGGCTGCTGGGCGCGCGTTACAGGCTCATCAAATAACGTCAGAACAACTGCCGTCATCGTGCGTCCCAGGGTATACATTACGCCCTGCGCCATATCCGCATAGCTGCGAGAGGTCGTAACAAGGCGGTTCGCCAGCGCCAGATTATCCACAACATTTCGCGCGATGCGTGCCTGCTCAATCAACTGACGCACACTAATCAGCGCGCCCATCTGGTTTGCCAGGTTGCCAAACGCGTTGACTTCTTCGCGGGTAAACACGGTTGGCGTGCGCGACAGCACCGAAATAAGCGCCAGCAGGCGGTTATTGAGGCGAATGGGCACATTCAGCAGCGCCTTCGTGTCGTTGTCCTTCATCCAGCGGAACAGCGGCTCGCCCAGCAGTGAGGTGGCGTCTTCCAGGTTCTCAACGATAAACGGCTCGTTTAACTCGAAGGCCTGCCGCATTTCCGGTGAAAGCTCTTCCCACAGAACGGGGAAGTCCAGCTCCCAACGGTAGACGCGCTCACGGTTGGCGCTGGCATGCAGACGCCAGTGGCGGGGTTTACCTTTGCCATCCAGAATCAGTTCACTGATGCCCAGGTAGCGCCCGGATTGCGGCAGCATGTGCCTGGCGATAATGGCAACCATTTCGGCATAGGTCTGGCCGCTCACCATTTCCGCAAAAGCGGCCTTCTGGCCTTCGCTGATGGCATAGGCATAATCGGAGATTTCCGCCAGGCGACCGAACTGCACCAGGGTGCTCACCTGATCTGCCAGGCTCTGGAATACGGCCATCTGCGCTTCAGATACATACATCGGTTTCTGGCTATCGTTTAGCGAGATCACCCCATACAAACGCCCAGGTGCGCGCATAGGCAGGCTGCAAATCCCGCGGATGCCAAAACTGGCCAGCCAGTTGGCAAAGTCGGCAGAGATCAGGTTTGTTTCGCGGATGTCTGGGGTCAGGGTGGGGCGGGGATTTTCGATCATCTGGTTGAATCGCTCGCCAAACCCATCTTCTGCGCGCACCTGAAACATCGCATCTGCCGGGTAAGTCTGCGAGCGGTTGGCAGTGGCAACCACCTTGAAGCTCACCAGGGTGCCGTTATCATCGTAGCTGAACTGGCCAATGGTCAGAAACTGCCCAGGCCCAAGCAGGTGCCGTGCCAGAATCTGCGCAATCTCCAGAAAGTTTGAGGCTTGCGTCAGCGCTCCGGAAACCTGCGCCTGCTTATACACCAGTTCACGCAGGGTTCGGGCTTCGAGGGCTTGCGAAAGGTAGATGGCGATTTCGGAACAGGTTTCAAAAGCACTGTCTGTGGGCGTCTCGTTGGGATCTACCAGCACTTCGAGGAGGCCGAAGGTCGTGCTGAAACTTGCCAGGGGAACCCACCACCTGCCGTCTTCATAAACCGGCTGGCGGCTTGCAAGTGACTTTGCGAGTGGACTGTGTTCCTGAATCGGGCGGGCATCGGCCAGGGTGTCGCTATCCGTCGCCGCTCCCACCAGAACCGCGTGTTGGTTCAGGTGATAGAGGCGTAATCCTCGCGTTTCTGGCACCATCGCCTTCAGTAATGGCAGTGCATCCGCTAACAACGCGGCGGGCGATTGACCGCCTTGCGTCCAACGATCGAAAGCGGCAATGATCTTCAGGTGGCTCGCTGCGCTCATAGACACCCCTCTGGACACTATTTAATTGGTTGAACGGTTATTTCCACTCCCAGACCTGCTCACCAGCGAGGAGGCGTGAGATCTGTGAAGGGAAGCGGTCAGGATCGAGCGGTTTGCCCAGAAACCCGTCGAAACCCGCCTTTTGCGCGCGCCGCATTTGTTCTTCGCTTGCTTCTGCCGTTACGGCACACACGATTGTGTTCTTCAAACGCGAATTGGCGCGCACTTTCTGCAGGGCCTGATAGCCATCTTCGTAAGGCAGTCGAATATCCATTAGGATGAGATCGATCCGGGGCAGCGTTTCTGCAAACTGGACAACCTGCCAACCGGACGTCTTCCATTCACAGCGCTGCACACCCATAAAAGCGAGCATACGCGCAATGAGCACAAAGTTCGGCACGTTATCTTCCACAACCAGAACGTGTGCTTCACTGGGGTCAAGAGGTCTGCGTTCCACCATTGATGATTACCTTAGATAACTGGAGACAATATCCACAAATGTATCGACATCAATCGGTTTGCTGATGTAGCCATTACAGCCTGCATCTAGCGTTTTTTCCCGATCCCCGTGCATGACGTTTGCCGTCAGCGCCACAATTGGAATATCCGCAATCGTTGGAATTCCGCGAATTGTTGCAGTCGCCGTTAAGCCATCCATATCGGGCATACTGATGTCCATAAGAATCAGATCCGGCGGGTTACTCAGCGCCTTCTGAATGCCGTTTTCGGCGTTCTCCGCCTCTTCAACAGTCATCCCAGACGCCATCAGAATACGCCGCACCAGGAGGCGGTTGTTCGCATCGTCTTCAATATAAAGGATTCGCGGCATCGAAGTATTCCCGTAATTATGTCACAAAGGAGACATCAGAACGTGTTTGATTATACACGATCCAGCCATGCCAGGGGCAACAGGTTGGCATCAGGTAGTACCATTGGTTCCCCTGCGCTGCCTCAATAAAAGGTTGCAGACCGATCTCTTTCATCATACGCAATTCAAGGTGGTTCTTCCATAAAGATTCACCTGACGGTCTTACTTTCCTACGTGGCGGGATCATTTGCAAGCTGCTGCATCTTCCAATAGTGTAACCTGAAGGCCAGAAACGTGCTGCGCACACCCTGTTTTTCTGTTATCCTTGAACCATTGTACCTGAAAGGAAAAGAATATGCCCCAGTATTCATCAGCACCGGCCATGGAAATCGACCCCAAGAAGCGTTACGTCGCGACCTTCAAGACCAATCGCGGACAGTTTCAGATCGAACTCTTTGCCAGCCAGGCCCCTGTCACCGTCAATAATTTTGTCTTTCTCGCCCGTCAGGGATTCTATGATGGGATTAAGTTCCACCGCGTGATCGCCAATTTCATGATTCAGGGTGGCGATCCAACCGGCACCGGCAGCGGCGGCCCCGGTTATAAATGGAATGATGAAGCTTCGGCACTTCAGCTTCGTCACGACAGCGCCGGTATCCTCAGCATGGCGAATGCTGGCCGCAACACCAACGGGTCGCAGTTCTTCATCACGCACGGCCCACAGCCGCACCTGGATGGCAAACATGCCGTGTTTGGCAAAGTCATCGGTGATGGCCAGAAGGTGGTTAACGGCATCCAGCAGGGCGATGTGATGGAACAGGTCACCATCGACGAGCTGTAGAAGCTGCGCCACGTTTGCGGCGGCAGCGCCTTATGGGAGCGGATGCATGCAGGCGTCCGCTCTTAGCTGGCCACCCTGCGCCATTTCCCACAAACGCCTCTCGTTTTCTCCCTCGCATCCTGCTACCATCATATGCAGCAGTTTTGTACACAAACGGATAAGTACGCATACATGACCCCATTTACGATCCTTCCGGTCAAAGCACCGGTCAAAGACACTGCATTTGACCTTGTCTCCACACTTGAAGACGCACTCCAGGCAAATGCCCAAACGTTGCACGCGGGCGATATTCTCGCCATCTCCAGTAAGTACACGGCTATCAGTCTGGGGCGCGTTGTGGAATTGGCTGACGTTAAGGTCTCTGGTGAGGCCAGCGCGCTGGCAGAGCGCTACACCATGAACCCGCAGATGGTGCAGCTTATTCTGCAGGAAGCGGATCACATTTTTGGAGGCATCCGTTATGAATTTAACGGGGTGCGCACCGGCTTTCTGCTCACGCACAAGGACGGGATCATTTCGCCCAATGCCGGCCTGGATCGGTCGAATATTCCCAGCGGCAAGGTAGTGCTGTTTCCAGAGGCACCGTATAAGGTCGCCTACGATCTCTCCCAACAGGTGCGGCGGGCCTTCGGTGTGGAAGTGGGTATCATACTTACCGATAGCTGGCTGGTACCCGGAAGGTGGGGGACAACCGGCGTCGCGCTTGCCTCGGCAGGTTTCCGCCCTTTGCAGGATGAACGCGGCAAGAACGATCTGTTCGGCAACCCGATGCAGGTCACGCAGCGCGGCATTGCAGATTCGCTGTGTGTGTGCGCCCAGATGGTTATGGGCGAACGTGACGAAGCGGTCCCCTTCGCTATCCTGCGCAACAGCGGTGTGCCGGTGCTGGATATCGAAAACGGGGTTGAGGATGTTGCCATCCCGTGGCAGATGTGTATCTATGTGGAATCGCTGACAGTGGGCGCACTGGAGCAGAAGGTCATCAAGTGACATCGATGGCTTCTCCGTTGTGTGTTTGTTGTTAAGGATTCTCCAGGATTGAAGTGTGTTGTCCGCGTTCAACCCCAACTGTCATGTCCAGCGGCGCGTGGTAGAATACAAACAAAAATTGTTCTTGGGCGTTTTCAGGAAGGATGTTCGGTGGACTATACAGCAGACTCAAAGACTGCATTTCTCGTTGAAGAACTTCACGCCCTGCACGATCAGGGGCTCTACAACACCATTCGCACCATCGACAGCCCCATGGACGGGCATATTGTGGTTGATGGGCGCGAAATGCTGAACTTCTGCGCCAACAATTACCTGGGCCTTGCCAACCATCCCCGCCTGCGCGAAGCGGCGAAACGCGCCATCGATACCTATGGCATTGGCCCCGGTGCCGTGCGGACGATAGCGGGGACGATGTCGCTGCATGTTCAGCTTGAGCAGCGTTTGGCAGCCTTCAAAGGGGCCGAGGCCGTGATTACGCTTCAGAGCGGTTTCACGGCCAACCTGGCCACCATCCCGGCGCTGGTGGGGCGCGGCGATGTCATCTTCTCTGACCAGCTCAATCACGCCAGTATTATCGATGGCTGCCGCCTGAGCCGCGCCAACATCGTGGGCTATGCCCATAATGACGTGGACGATCTCCGCCGCAAGATCGCCGAAACCACCGAGTACGGTCGGCGGTTGATTGTTACGGACGGCGTTTTCAGTATGGATGGCGATATTGCACCGCTGCCTGAACTGTACGAAGTGGCGAAAGAGCACGACATCCTGCTGATGGTTGATGACGCGCATGGTGAAGGGGTCTTGGGGCGGGGTGGACGCGGTATCGTCGATCACTTTGGCCTGCACGGCAAAGTAGACATCGAAGTCGGCACCATGAGCAAAGCATTCGGTGTCGTCGGCGGCATTGTTGCCGGGCGACGTGTCATCATCGATTGGCTGCGCCAGCGCGCACGCCCCTTCCTCTTTTCCAGCGCCATGACCGCTCCCGACACAGCCGCCTGCCTGGAAGCGGTAGAGCTGCTGGAAGAATCCGAGGATCTGGTCAAACGCCTGTGGACCAACGCCACCTTTATGAAGGAACAGCTTCGCGCAATGGGGTTTGATATCGGGCGCAGCACGACGCCGATTATCCCGCTCATGCTCGGCGAAGCACCGGTGGCACAGCACTTCAGCCGCCAGTTGTTTGAGAACGGCGTGTTTGCGATGGCCATCGGCTACCCAACGGTGGCGAAAGGGGCGGCACGCATCCGCGTAATGAATACCGCCGCCCATTCCGATGCAGACCTGGAACGCGCCCTGGATACCTTCCAGACGGTTGGCAAAGCCCTTGGTGTGATCTGATCTGGCACGCGGGCGGGTTCATACATCCCGCCCGCGCTTGTCTCCTCTGTTCCACGCTTTCGCTATTCCACAACCAAAGCACCGTTCTGGCAGACCATGCGCCGTCCACCCACATGGCGCTGTCGGTCCGCCTCTACGGTAAGCCCCCAATCCCGAAAGTTTAAGAACCGTGTTCGACCGCGTAAGGAATCTGAGCCTGAAGCGCCCTGCGCGTAAAATCGACGCAGTTCCCTTAACCATGTCATGTTCTGCTGATACTGCCCCGCTGCATTGCGTTCATGCTGCCCGTGCTGGTCAGGCGCTTTCGTCGTTGCCCAAACGGCAAGGCAGGTCTGACATTGCCAGGGGGTTCCATGCGTTCGCCCGCAAACCTCCATGTCTTCAGGCTGGGGCCTGCGGCGCTTTGCGGGCGCTGGATTTGCACTTCTGCCAGACAACATAATCGCATACCTGCCATGACAAATTCCTTTAAACGATGTGATGATTGGCATGAGTCTGGTGCGCACCCCCGCAGCGGTTCTCGACAAAGGGCGGCGGATGTGCGACAATCAGACCAATAAGCCCTTCTTAATTTTGTTAAGAGCTATTTAAAGTACTAAGTCTACAACGAACGACTGTAAAGAAGGGTAGGGTGGTTATGGAACTCTGTGTCATCGAAGGGGATGCCGTAGGGCATGAAGTGGTGCCTGCCGCGGTCAAAGTGCTGCAAACCGCGCTGCCAGATATCCAGATACATAACGCCGTAGCCGGTTTCGAGCACTTTGAGAAACACGGTACATCCCTTCCCACACACACCATAGACACAGCGGTGCGGTGCCGCGCCGTGCTTTTTGGTGCCGCTGCTTCTCCGTCCTATCCCGTTGAAGGTTATTTCTCTCCCATTATTGAGCTGCGCCGCCTGCTGCAAACCTATGCCAGCGTGCGCCCCGTTCGTTATCTGCCTGTGGCAACCGCGCGGCTGGGGGTGGATATGCTCATTGTTCGGGAAAATACCGAAGACATCTACATCGCGGATGAACATACCGAAGAAGGTGGCGACCGCAGTACAGCGCAGAAGGTCATCACACGCGCCGCCACCGAACGCGTGGCGCATGCCACCTACCGCCTGGCGCGCCGCAGCGAACGCGAAAAAGTCACCATTGTTCATAAGGCCAACATGCTGCCACAATCCGACGGTCTGTTCCGGCGCGTGGCGCTGGAGGTCGCGGAGCAGTATCCTGAAATTATCACCGACGAGCTGCTGGTGGATACTGCCGCCTACTGGATGGTTAAGGAACCGACACGCTTTGACGTGATCCTGACCAGCAACCAGTATGGCGACATTCTTTCCGACATGGCGGCGGCCTGGGGGGGCGGCCTGGGTTTAGCGCCGGGGCTTAACCTGGGTGATGATGCTGGCATTGCGGAGCCGGTTCACGGGTCCGCGCCTGATATTGCCGGGAAAGGGATCGCGAACCCGACCGCAGCCATACTCAGCATCGCGCTGCTGCTGCGTTATCACTGGCAGCGGCCAGACGACGCACAGCGCATCGAAGACGCGGTGCGCACAACCCTGAACGAAGGTGTGCACACCTTTGATATCTTCCACGATGGCGCGCTTTCAACCCAGGCCTTCGCCGACCAAGTATGCGAACACCTGCGCTGAGGCGAATCCATGCCCATCAGCGTTCGCGTGCCCTGGCCGGGTGTACCTGGCCGCCAGCGTGACATGTGCTGACGGGCGCAGGTTTCCCTGTGTTCACCTGTGTCACCCTTACTACGGGATTGCCGGGGAACACGTCTCCCCGGCAGGCAGTTCAAAACGCTTGTATTCGGCACAGGTCAGGCCGCGCACCACGCGGTTCTCGCGCGCCCATGCGATCATCTGTGGCAGGGTTTCCAACCGCCACCGGATAACCACACCGTCCTCAGATGCAGCGAGAACGACGCCGCCTTCTGGCGCAACCCAAAGCGCACTGATGGTGTCTTTGTGGCCGTGCATCACGTGCAGGCGTTCCTGGTTATTCACATTCCACAGGCTCAGTGTTGTATCCCATGAGCCAGTGATCACCCAGTCGCTGTCTGGCAGAAACTGCGCGAAGCTCACACCGTTCGAGTGCCCTGTGAAATGGTACACCTGCTCACCTGTGGCAGCATCCCATACGGCAAAAGTATTGTCATCTGCACCAGCGATGATCTGTGTTTCATCGGCGTTGTAGGCCACGTTCAGTATCCATTCGATGTTGGCATCAATCGTCAGTGTTGCTTCGCCTGTTTCCACATCCCACAGGATGATTTTGCCGTCGTTGGCACCCGAAATGGCGCGTGTTCCGTCTGCGTTGTATTCGACGGCGCGCACGAGCCCCTCGTGCCCCACCAAACGCCCCACTTCGGCATCTGCATCAATGTCATACACGACAATATCGCCCGTGCTGCCGCCATAGAGCAGGGTGGTGTTATCCGGGCTGAAATCCAGTGCGGCGATGCGGCGCAGATCGGTTGCCAGAAAGCGAAAAGCTTCGGGCTGGCCCACGTGCCACAGTCCCACCCCGCCCGTTCGGTCTGCTGCGGCGATCATCTGCTGGTCTGGGCTGAGTGTCACCTCATTCAGGCCGGATTCAAAGGCTGCTGTATAGGTCATCACCAGTGTTCGTGTCTGGAGATCATATTCGTTCACCGTCCGATCATCGCGGGCCATATAGATGCGTGTGCCATCTGCGGTGAACTCGCCATCAATATTCTCATTGGTCGTTCCGCCGGTATCGTATAACCACTCGATACTGCCGTCCAGCAGATCCCACACCAGCAGGCGACGATCTTCCGACACCGAGATAATCTGTGAACCCGTCAGCGCCAGATCGGTCACCAACCGTTCATGGGCTTCGAAACTGTGCGTGCGCCTATCCGTCTCAACATCCCACACATAGATCTCCGAGTCCTGTGAACCTGTCGCCACCTGTTTCCCGTCGCGGCTCAGAATCAGGGTCTGAATGCCGTCTGTGTGTCCCACCAGGTAGCTGTAGCTTTGCGGTATGCCGTTCGCATCAATCCGCCACACATAGATCTCGTTGTTCTGTGTTCCTGCGGCAAACGTCATGTTATCTGCGCTGAAGCCCACACTCAGCACCGTCATGGGGTCCTGCGCGAGTGCGGCGAAGGTTTTTGTCGGCAGCGTCCACAACCCCACAGCATTGGTGCTGCTGGGGTTGCGCACATCGTAACTCATCACTGCATACTGAAGATTCGGGCTGACTGCGGCATGGGTCACCGCAGTAGCATTCTCTGGGAGTGCCGTCGTGATGGTGTCGGTGAGCGCGCCATCTTCCATACTGTAGCGATGGATGATACCTGTGCCAAAAACGACAGCAACCTGGCTTTCGTCACCGCTGTTCAGGTCACGTTCCTGGCCGTCGTCTGCATCATCTGCGCGGCGCTCCCCCCCAGCAGCATGCGCCAATGCAGCGCCCACAACCACTGCCTCTGGCAGCGACACGCGCCACACCGCTTCCCCGGTGGCTGTGTCCCACAGAATCATCAGGCCGTCATTGCCCACCGAAACGGCGCGGGTGCCGTCACGGGTGGCCAGCAGTTCGGCGACCGCGTTGGTGTGGGACTGCATTCGGTGTGCTGTTTCGCCATCGTGTACCGTTTGAATGCGCAGAATTCCGTTCGCATCCGCGCTCATAACGCGATTATCGGTCAGGTGTGCGATCTGTGTAAGGGTTGCATCAGGTTCTTCGATGGCGTAGCGCACGCCTGGCGCATACAGAATCTCCGCAACATCGGCCTGTGAGTCCGCCAGGTACACCGGGTTATCCGCGCTGTACGTCGCCATCGAGACGGCGGATATTTCATCAACGTTAGTCATGTCTTTGGCATTGACCAGCAGCAGCATGCGGCTGGCACGCGCACGGCTCGCTTCTGCCTCAATACGCTGCTGGTTCGCGTCCAGTCCCAGAATGACTGACGCAATGGCCAGCACCACCGTCAGCACCAGCGCAACACTCACACCGCCCAGAAGTTGTCGCTGGCGGCGCACTTCCTGCTTACGGCTGGCGTGGATGTAATCATTCTGCATTTGGGTGGGATGCGGTATTTTCGATACGCCGCTTGCCAGCCAGTGTTCAGCGCTGTCGATGTCAGTACCGCGCAGCAGTGCGCTGGCAGGGCGACCCTGTTTGTCCCACTCACTGGCACGCAGCCCCAGGCGTGTGTGTGCGCGCACGTATTCCAGATCCTGGTCCAGCGCGGCGATCACTTTCTGCATGCCGCTGGCGAAATCATTCTCCTGCCCGGCATGGGGTGTGAAGTAGATCCAGTTGATGTGGCTGATGTCGGCTGGCACGGTGTGGCCATCGAATTTTTCCAGCACCACCGGGATCAGCTTTTTCTTCAGTTCTACCGCATACTTCAGCTCCATATCCACGCAGTAGGGGGACTCCAGGTAGGCGGGGCTTAGGAGTGCCAGGAACGCGTCGGCACCTTCCAGACCGCGTTTGATGTCGTCGCTGAATCCAACGCTGCCGGGTGGGATGTCTTCCCAGTCCACCCACACTTCACGCCCGCTTGCCCTCAGCGCTTCGACAATGCTTTTGGTGATTTCCACGTCTTTGCGTCGGTAAGAAATAAACACATCGCTATAATCGCTGGCACTCATAAGAAATGTACCTCTTCATGCGAACCGGGTGGCTACTGCAATAGATTGTAATCTAAATTCCCACGCGAGAAACGTAACGCCTGAATCTGGCAAAAAGTTGGGGAATTGTGAGAAATTGGTTGGACGGTTTGATATTCCACACGTTGAGGCAAACTGTGTTAGAATACCGGGGAGTTGAAAATTAAGTTTTATCTTTACCTATGGTGACTCCCGATATTCTAAAAAGTGGACAAGGCCCGCGCCTGGCCTACCTGGAAAAACCAGATCCGCAGATGATCGCGGAAACCCTGATCTCTTTCGCCAACACCGAGGGTGGTACACTCGTGATTGGCATGAAAGACGATGGTACTGCCGCGCGTTCAAAATTCGAACATCAGGCGCTGGAGAAAGCGCTTAAAGAAGCAGACAACTACTGCAACCCTACGGTTGTTACCGGCACCTGGGAAGAGATGGAGTCGGACGACGGCAAGGTGTTCATGCTTCGTATTCCGCGCAGTATTGAACTTCATGCGCTGGCAGATGGACGCGTGCTGATTCGCAGCGGTGGCAAGAATCGTCCGCTGGGTGGCCAGGAAATCCTGCGCCTGGCCAGCGCCAAAAGCAATGGGGAATTTGAGTCTGAGCCGTTGATCGGCGTGACCAAAGAAGATTTCAGCCGCAAAATGCTGGACGAGTATCTGGCCAAGCGCGCCGAGCGAACCAAACGCCCCTACAATGGCAAAATCGACGATCTTCTCCGCGAGATCGGCGCAATTGATAACGACGGCGTGCCTACGGTGGCCGGCCTGCTGCTTTTCACCGAGTATCCCCAGGAATGGCTGCCGCAATCCAGCCTGGTGTTCGTCAAATTTGTAGGTAAGCTGCCACGCGGTGAAAGCGGGCTTGCGGGCTACACGCGGCGTGAGGAGCTTACTGGCCCGCTGCCGCGCCTCATCGAATCCGCCTGGAACCTGATCTGGAGCGAGATGGCAATCAGCGCCGTCATCAAGGGATTGGAGCGCGAGGAACGGCTGGAATATCCGCAGTTTGCCGTGCGCGAGGCAATCGTCAATGCCATCAGCCACCGCGATTACCGTCTTAAAG
>CAZQIJ010000061.1:0-14814 GCA_964592955.1 uncultured Anaerolineaceae bacterium | reverse complement strand
ATACCGACAACTTCTCTACGTCCCGCCCCACGCCTGAGGCTTGTAAGATCACCATTTTTGCGACACACTACACATGCTTCAACGACAGCGAAAGGACTTCCGATGCAGAAAATACTGGCATTCTGTGCGCTTTCAAGTCTGCTTCTTCTTGCTGCCTGTGGTGGGCAAACCCCAGGCACTACGTCCACACCTGCCCCAACCGCCGTTGCACAGGCAACGACAGCAGCACCGCCAACGGCCGGCGGCCCCACGCCTGACCCCCTTCGTCCTACATCGACAATCCTGTCAATCCTGGTGACGGAATATGTTCTCCTAAGCAGTGCATCGCCAGAAACGCCTGCCACGCTTCGGCCTACGACCATCGGCGAAGCGCCAATACCGGGGCCTGGAACGCTTTCATATTCAGAAACCGAAGATCCGTCTGCCGAACTGCCCTTTAATGTCATCACAGTTGTGCGTACCGATGGGCCGCTTGTCAATGGGGTCGCGCAGATTGTGACCATCGAAATCCTCGCAAATGGCACAATCACGCGCAATGGTGTTCAGGGTACGGTGTCCCCGGAGACAATCGCGGAAATCAACCGCCTGATCAGCGCAACACACTTCTTTTCGATGCAGAACGTTTATATGAGCCTTGCCCCCACACAGGATAACTACACATTCCGCATTACGGTTGACACTGGCGGAATCTCGCGCACCATAACGGCGACCGATATGCTGATGCCCCAGGAACTGCGCGCGCTGACGAGTTTCATCCTCATTGAGGCCGACCGGCTGCCGCGAGCCACGGAGGCTTCATGACCGACGCCACCCCCCCCACCGAGTTTGAGATTGAACTCACGGCGATGGCACATGGAGGGCGCGCGTTAGGGCGGCACGCCGGTAAGACGGTCTTCGTGCCCTACACCATTCCTGGGGAGCGTGTGCTGGTGCGTGTAACGCAAGACAAGGGGCGCATTGCGTTTGCGGAGGGTATTCAGCTCATCGAAGCGTCTGCAGACCGCGTCTATCCACGCTGTCCACACTTTGGGCCTGCGCGCTGTGGCAGGTGCCACTGGCAGCATATCGACTACCCCGCACAGGTTTACATCAAGCAAGACATCCTCGTAGACCAACTGTCCCGCGTGGGTGGTTTTGAAGACGCGCTGCTGGAGGAAATCGTGCAGCCGATCCTCGCCGCGCCCGAACCCTGGTATTATAACCATCATGTTACCTTTGAGGTGACGCAGGAGGGCGAGCCTGGCTACCCAGGGTCCCTGGAAGACACTGTCTTTCTGATCGAGGAATGCCACATCATCCGCCCAGAACTGCTTGAGATGTTTGACCAGCTTGACCTGGATTTCAGCGCTTTTACGCGCCTGCACCTGTTTGTGGGGTCTGTTGGCGAGCGCATGCTGGTGCTGCACATTAATGACGAAACCGAAATTCCTGAGCTGGAAACCGATATCGCCGCCAGCGTCAATATCCTGCTGCCAGACAACGAACCGGTTAACCTGATTGGTGATCCCGCCGTGCAGTACACGGTGGGCGCTCACAGCTTTCGTGTGACTGCGGGCAGCGCTTTTCGCCCCAACCTCAGCCAACTGGGGACCTTGGCGGAACTGGTAACGGGGGCGCTGTCGTTAACAGGCGCTGAAGCTGTGCTCGACCTGTATGCAGGCGTGGGGTTCTTCAGCGCATTCATCGCTCCCCGCGCGCGGCTTGTAACCCTGGTGGAAAGTTACCCGCCCGCCGCTACGGATGCAGATGTTAACCTTGCTGTATTCGACAATCTGGACATCATCGAAGGTTCTGTGGAAGATGTGCTGCTAGAACTTGAGCAGCGCTACGACTGCGCCGTGATCGATCCATCTTCCGAAGGCTTAAGTATTGAAGCGGTAGATGCGCTTGGCGGCCTAAGAATCCCCCGTCTTGTCTACGTCAGCAGCGATCCGGCAACGCTTGCACGCGATGCGCGAAGGTTGGTCAACAAGGGTTATCACTTGCGGCATGTTCGGCCAATTGACCTGGCTCCGCAAACCTATTATGTGGATGCAGTGGCAGTTTTTGAACTGTAATTCCGCGTCTCTTGACAACTTTCTCAGGAAGGGTTAGACTCGATGTTACCTTATTACGACATAAGAACGGTGTGAAAACACACCAGTTCAATTTGAGTTCGCCGTAAGCTCACCATTTGTACCTAAAATTGCACTTACGAGATAGTACGTTGATCTGGTGCTTGAACACATCGAGCGATGTCGCAGAGGCAGCATCTATTAGACCAGGAGTACGCGTCGCATGGCAGATCGTTCATCAGGTGTGGTCAAATGGTTCAGTGCAGAAAAAGGGTATGGCTTCATCCGCCAGGATGATGGTACCGACGTTTTTGTGCATTTCTCCGCAATTCAGGGATCGGGATATCGCGCACTTACGCAGGGGGACAAAGTCGATTTCGATGTGATCGAAAGCGACAAAGGGAAACAGGCACAGAACGTCATTCCCCGTCCCAAGTAACACAGCAGTGGAGACACCCCTATCAACTGCCGTCGGTGACAGTGTTTGGTGGGTTGGGTATTTCCGTTTAGTGGTTCTAACCTGGGCTCGAAATCGCTGCCGGGCAGCTTGGTTGAAGTCTGCCCGGTTCTTATTTCTGAACCTGGCGGGCGAAAGTTGGCGTTTTCACCAGCACACGTCCGGCCGTCGGTGTGCATGAATGCTGAGATCCCCTAATTACTTCTGAAGAGAATGAGCGTGTTTCCCATGCTCAACACATCTCCGTCCGCAAGGACACGTCCTTTTTCGGTAATGACCGTGTTGTTCACCATCGTTCCATTTGAACTGCCCAGATCGTAGATAACCCAGCGCGTTTCCATACGGACGAATTTGGCATGGGGGCGCGAGACTGACGCATCCTGAAGGCCGATTTCCCAGGTGTAGTTGGTCGTTGCTCTGCCCACCGTCACTTCATTTCGATTGAGCTGGATGACCTCCCCTTCCTGTGGTCCATTGGTGATGATGACCTTTCCCCCACCGCTGCTGACGGTTGCTGTGATCAGCTTACCCAGCTCGATGGCGCGCTCGGTGTCTGCGGTCGTTACCGCTGCAGAAAACAACAGCTTGGGCACATATAACCGGATCTCATCCCCAGAGATAAGGGGAAATGGTTCCGTTACACGTTGATCGTTGACAAAGGTTCCGTTGGCACTGTTAAAATCGTTGATCAGGAAAACGCCGTCGCGGTAGTTGATGACTGCATGCTGCCGCGACACGTGCTGCTCTGGAATGCTGATATCGTTGTTTGCGGAACGGCCTATAGAAACTGTCGCCCCTTCGGTCAGTACAAACTCCTGGACCTCTCCTGTTTCGGGATGCTGCCAGGTGATTTTGGCGAGACTTAGCGGGACATCCTGACTCATAGCATTTCTTCCATCGGGTTGGTTTCACCAAACGATCATACCATTACGCAGAGGTGCACTACAATTCCAGTCTACGCCACACCATCGCTGCACTATGTGGACATAAACCACCAAAAAATCGGGTTATAATGTAGGCGGTTTCCCACCTATAGACACCATTTTATGCGAAGGGTTCCTGAATGGCAAAAGGATTTCAACCGGAGTTGACCCCAAACCTAGCTGAAGTTACCTATCATTACCTGGGCCTGTTTAGAACCAGAGCCCGGCAGAGTGACTTTGACAGGGCAGAACGCCAGTTTCAGCAGGCACTACAGCGTGTGCAGCGTGCAGACGAGATTCGCGCCGCCCTTGTGCTGGATAAAGGCCGTAAGCTGCCTGTTCAACTGAAAAGCCCTGCCTATGAGCGCCTGCTTGTGCTCTCTGGACGTACCCCCGCCCTGCTGAGAGAATATGCGCAGGAAATGTATGACTATGGTCCCGAGTGGACCCCTTATGCAGATAAACTGTGGGACGAAGCGAAGGCCCTGGAAGAGCAGGATGTTTAGTGCAATCCCCTGCTGCGCGATGGGTTCTTAACCGATGCACGCCGAAATCGAATTCATAGCATTACGGGTTACAAGCGCGATGACTAAATCTGTAGTTGTTAATCAGACACGAATTGAACTGCTTCTTGGTGATATCACCCGCGAGGCCACGGATGCCATTGTGAACGCGGCCAATTCTTCGCTTCTGGGTGGTGGGGGTGTTGATGGAGCCATCCACCGCGCTGCCGGGCCAGAACTGCTGGAGGAAACCCGCGCTATGGGTGGGTGCGAAACCGGAAACGCGAAAATCAGCGGCGGGTACCGGCTGAGAGCGCGCCACGTCATCCATACCGTAGGGCCCATTTACCGCGCCAACGACCCCGATGTGGCGAAATCCCTGGCGAGTGCGTTTCGCCGCAGCCTGGAGGTGGCCCAGGAAAACGGCCTGAAGAGTGTGGCGTTTCCGGCCATCAGCACAGGCGTCTATGGCTACCCTCTTGAAGAAGCAGCAGACGTGGCTCTGCGCGCCGTTATCGCCTTCGTCCAACGCCATAGTGACATCGCGCTGATCCGGTTTGTTCTCTTTTCTGATGCCGCGCTGGATGCCTTCAGCAATGCACTGAACAAACTGCAAGAGTAACCCCCCAGGGTAACTTCTGGGGGGCTAAGCACGTGGCCGTTAGATTTGTTCCGGTTCCAGGTTTTGAAGGCCAGACAATACGCGCTGAAAAGCCTGGAAATCGCCTTCAGTAAACATCTGCTCAATCCGTTCGTCAATGTGCTGTGTGTTGTCCATAACAGCCTGACGGTTTGCCTCTGCATTTGGGGTAAGATAGATGCGTACTGCGCGGCGGTCACCGGGATCAGGACGGCGCTCGATAAGGTTCTTGCTTTGTAGTTTGTCCAGGTTCGGGGTGAATGATGTTGCTGCGCGGCCAACGGCTCTCGCCAGTTCACTCGCATGTTGTCCATCACGCTCGTAAAGTGCCCGCAGAATATACAACTCTATCACACTCAGACCCATTGACTGCATCGAGTGCCGGAACAGTTGATCCATATTCCGCAGCGCAATGTCGAGATTGCACCAGATCGAACCGTTAAATCTTAGGTTGATATTACTCTTTGTCATGTTCTTCTCCTGCGAGTTCTCTCGCGCTCCTTGTGTTCACGCACGGTGAGTGTGGTGAACAAACATACACGAAGCATTAACCATTCATGCCAGACGGTAAACCCATGATGAATCTACCAGCGCGTTTTTAGCCTCAGCGCGCGCTTGCCACGCAGCGCAGGGAGAACGCGCCAGAACCCAGGACACTTTTGGAGGGTGGAGCACAAACTCAAATGACCTGCTGTTTCATTTCCATCAGAATCATCTGGATTTGATTTCTCTTCTCCATGCACAGGTAAACCAGCGTTGGCCGCTGCTGGACTACCAGCCAACCTTGCTCAGAAGCGCAACGCTCCCGACGATCCACATATTTCGCCAAATTTAAAGGGCGAAATACCCGTCACAGGCGCTCGACCGCAGCAACTGTTCCCTATTCCAACGAGTCTTTGCGCACAATAAACAGGTCCAGTTCCCCTATGGTGATGCGATCCCCCGGTGTAATGGGGTAAGGCATATCCGGCGGCAGGCGACGACTATTCACAAAAGTCCCGTTCACGGATCCCAGGTCAACAATGTGAATATCATCTGCAAATCGAACAAATGCTGCGTGCCTGCGAGACACGCCCTGCTCTCGGGCTTTGAAGCTGACCAGGTCAAGATCCGGGGGATACTGCGATTGGCTGTCAGACCGACCGATAATCAGCCCTTCCACACCAGGCATTTCCATTTCGATGAGGTTTGCGGGGTCAGAGCCGATCTGCACCATCACTTTTCCAGCCACTTCTTAGCCACCAATTTCGAGTATAACACTGTTCCTGCAAAACAAAAGTAGAAAATTGTAAACATCCTAAGGTTGCAACGTCTTCGAACGATACCCCATCGAACGACAAATACCCCATCGAATACGCTTGTGTAGCACACCTTTATTAAACATAATGACCTAGAGACAATGTAAGTATCCCCACTTATGTTACATCACATTACCCACATGTGCAATTAGGCAATCTCGAACTGCTTTTCGATTTCCGACGAACATTAACATGAATTACAAGGCACTGCAAGTCTTAATGACTGTAAGCAAAGATCTTACACGGCGCGCGGCGATATATTTTGTGCGCGTGACGTACGACTATTTTGTATGTGGCTAAGCAAAAAACGGGCAGTTTGGCGCAGAAATGGCGATGATCAAAATGAGCCAGGGCTGCCAATACCCTGACTCATTTCTCATCAAACACTTATCTTAGGAGGAGGCTTGAAGCGATATTAACCGTGTTTGTCAGATTAGTGACGAGGAATGGCGCAATGCCCAGCAGCAGTGTGCCGGTAAAGGAAATGTAAACGACCCAGGAGACATACGGTGTCGCGCCGCGCGCTGCATCACCTTCCCCGCCCTGCTGCCACATGTTGACGATGATGCGCACATAGTAGTAAGCGCTTACCACACTGGTCAACACGCCGATAATGGCCAACGGGATTAAACCCGCACTGATAGAGGATTGGAATACCAGCCACTTGCCGATGAATCCACCCGTAAGCGGAATGCCGATCAGGCTGAAGACAAAAATCGTCATCATCCCTGCCATCAGCGGTTGGCTGCGCCCTAACCCCGTAAAGTCCGCAATCTCGGTACCGGTGCCATCGTCTTTCTCAATGGAAATCGCCACCGCAAACGCACCTAAATTCGTGAAAGTGTAGGCCAGCAGGTAGACCAGAGCGGCCTGGGTGGCCTGCGGGGCAATTCCGGCGGTTCCTGCGGCAGCGATGGCCATCAGGATATACCCTGCATGTGCGATGGAAGAATAGGCCAGCAGCCGCTTGATATTGGTCTGTGCGACAGCGATGAAGTTGCCAACAATCATGGTGAGCGCGGCCACGATCCAGGCGGTGTTCTGCCAGATCGCAACTACGTCTTCTGGCTGCGCGGTGAGCGCGGGCAAGCCCACCACCATAATGCGCAGCAGGGCTGCAAAGCCGCCAATCTTGGCGGCGACGCTCATGAAGGCGGTTACCGGGGTAGGCGCACCCTCATAAACATCCGGAGTCCACTGATGAAATGGCACAACCGCCACCTTGAATCCCAGACCCACCATGAACAGCGCCGTCCCAATCAGCAGGTAGAAGATCGAGCCGCGTTCAGGGGCCGCAACAATCGTGCCCACCGCGTCGAAAATTCCCGGCAGGTTGGTCGTCCCTGTCGCGCCATAAATCAGTGCTGCACCATAGACGAAGAACGCGCTGGAAAACGCGCCAAGGATAAAGTATTTGATGCCGCTTTCCTCAGACTTCAGGTCGTTGTAGCGCAGCGCAGCCATAATGTACAGTGGGATGCTGAGCAGCTCCAGGCCGACGAACACCACAATGATATCATTGGCACTGGCCATAAACATGGCCCCCGCAGACGAAAACAGCAGCAGAATGTAGAATTCGCCACGCTCCATCCCGGTGCGCTTCAGATAGTCGATGCTCAGCAGGATCGTCAGGGACGTGGCAATCAGAACTGTGGCGTTCAGGAAACCGGTAAATTCGTCCGCCACAAACATGCCGTCCAAAGCCTGTGTCCCGCTGCGGAAGGTAAACACATTAAGGACGAAACTCACCACAATCCCCGCCAATGCCAGCCAGGGCGTCCAGTGGCGGCGGTTTCTGGGAAGAAAGACATCAATGAGCAGAAGGAGACAGGCTCCCAGCGCCAGAGAAACGGCTGGGAGCGTGACTCCGAGATTGAGTGCTTCTAAGCTCGGTGTCGTAATCATGTCCAATCCTTAAGGTAGAATGCTGGACACAATTTGCGGCGCGTGCTGGCTGATCTGAACCAGCACCTGATTCGATGCCTGATCCATCACGTTGAAGAACGTCGCCGGGTACAGCCCGATCCAGAAGATCATGATGAGGATGGGCACAAGCACGGCGATTTCCTGCCAGTGAAGGCGCGGCAGGTTCATGTTTTCGGGTTTGTCCAGTTCACCCATATACACACGCTGGAACATATAAAGTGTGTAGACTGCGGCCAGAATCACGCCCAGTGTGGCAAACAGCGCAAAGAAGAAACCGAGGGTGGTGCTGCCGAATGTCCCCAGCAGGATCGTGAATTCGCCTACAAACCCGTTCAGGCCGGGCAAACCCATACTGCTTAAGGCCACCACCAGGCTGATACCGCCAAAGAGCGGCATGGCCTTCCAGATGCCGCCATAAGCCTCCATGGCTTTGGTGTGGCGGCGTTCATACAGCATCCCTACCAGGAGGAACAACCCGCCAGTGCTGATGCCGTGATTCACCATCTGCAGCGTGGCACCTTGCAGGCCCTGCGCATTGAGCGCGAAGATCCCGATTACCACAAATCCCAGGTGGCTTACGGATGAATAGGCGACCAGTTTCTTGATGTCGTTCTGTGCATAGCTGACCCACGCACCGTAAATGATGCCAATCACCCCTAACACACCGATGATCGGTGCCCAGGCGACAGTTGCATCAGGAAAGAGCGGAAGGCAGAAACGCACGATGCCGTAGGTGCCCATCTTCAGCAGCACCCCGGCCAGGATCACCGAACCGGCAGTGGGTGCCTGCACGTGGGCATCTGGCAGCCAACTGTGCAGTGGCCAGATGGGAACCTTGATGGCGAAAGCGACCAGGAAACCCAGGAACAGAAAGGACTGCGTGCTGAACAGGCCATCGAACGGGAAGACGATCGAACCATCCTGGATGCCGGCGACGATCTCCGGTACAGCAAACGTCCCTGCCTGTGTGCCCACATACAGCATGGCCAGCAGCATGAGGATCGACCCGGCCATCGTGTAGAGGAAGAACTTGACGGCGGCATAGACGCGGTTTTCTGCACCCCAGATGCCGATCAGGAAGTACATCGGGATCAGCGTCACTTCCCAGAAGACATAAAAGACCACCAGATCCTGCGCGACGAAAACCCCAATCATCGCCCATTCCAGCAGCATCATGAACATATAGTAGAGCTTTTCGCGCCCACGTTCTTCAAAGACGTGGCTGCGGAAAGAACTCATGATGGCCAGCGGCATAATAAAGGTGGTGAGCAGCACCAGCAGCAGGCTCAGACCGTCCACACCCACATAGTAGCTGATGCCGTAAGTTGGCCACCAGTCCCAGCGCTGCACCATCTGCATGCCGCCGTTGCTGGGGTCAAACTGTGCCCACATCACCAGCGACAGGACGAAGGTTGCAATGCTGAAGCCGAACGCCGTCCAGCGAACTGCCTCGCGCTGCGTCTGCCCATTCATAAACAGCAGAACGGAGAACCCGATCATCGGCAGAAAGAGAACTACCGTGACGAGTGACAAATCAGTAAACATGAAGACCTCTCCTAGCCCTGAAGGATGGGTAATAACATAAGTAGAACGACTGCCACAACGCCGAGCAGCAGGACGACTGCGTACACCCGCACGTAGCCCGTTTGCGAGCGACGCATGATGCTGCTAGATCCCCTTACCAGGCGGCCTATGCCGTTTACCACGCCGTCGATAATGCCCAGGTCAAATGGCTGGCTCAGCAGCTCGCCAATGGCGTTGAACCCGCGCCAGATGACAGTGTCGTGGAAGTAGTTGTGCCAGAACTTCCAGTCAAGCGTATCTGCCAGGAACCTGGCGGTACGCTGGAAGGGCACAATGAAGAGTGCCGCATAAATCTCGTCCCAGTACATGCGGGCGTTGGCAAGCTGCCAGATGGGCCGCGTCGCCCGGTTGGCATACAGCGGGTCTTCACCCTGTTCGTTGAGCGCGTGATTACTGCCGTAGCGAGAACGAGCGAAGAAGATGGCACCCAGGCCCACCGCCAGCGCGGTAAGGGCGATCCACCACTGGAATTCGCCGATGTGTGCCTGGTCGATGCTGTAGCTCAGGAAATTTGCCAGGCTGTGGCTGCCGAACACACCTTTGGTGCCCAGCGCGAACAGGTCAGAAAACTGACCACTCGGCAGGTTCACGAACCCGATGAAGACGCTGAAGAACGCCAGAACCACCAGCGGGATAGTCATACTGGGGACGCTTTCGCTGGCATATTCCGCGGCTTCGGTGCGCGGTTTGCCAAAGAAGACCAGTTCAAGCTGACGCCACATATAGAAGGCCGTGAAGCCCGCTGCCAGCAGCAGCGCACCCAGGGCGATGTATCCCATAATGGAGGCCGCCACGCTGTCTGCGCCAATGCCCGCCAGCCAGGAGTCCGCCAGGATTTCGTCCTTAGACCAGAACCCGGCCAGCGGCCAGATACCGGCCAGTGCCAGCGTGCCGATCAGGTACGTCCAGAATGTGATGGGCATTCTGTAGCGCAGCCCGCCCATGTTGCGCATATCCTGCGGGTCGAATGGGGCAGCGTGTTCGTCGTGGGTGACCTCTGGCTTATGATCGCCCAGGTGACCGGCGTCGTACCCATGAACTTCCCCATGCGGGTCTGCGCCATGTGCGTTATGGCCATGCCCGTGCCCGTGCGCGGCGTGATGGTGGCCGTGTTCCATGCCGTGAATGACCGAGCCACTGCCCAGGAATAACAGGGCCTTGAAGAACGCGTGCGTAATCATGTGGAACATCGCGGGGATGTATGCGCCGATGCCCACTGCCGCCACCATAAACCCAAGCTGGCTGATGGTGCTGTAGGCCAGCACACGCTTGATGTCGAACTGGCCAATGGCGATAAACCCGGCGACCAGCGCGGTGCTGATGCCCACCAGCGTAACGATCACGGAGGTGAACTCCGCATGATAGAAGAACACGTTGGCGCGCACCATCATATAGACACCCGCCGTGACCATCGTCGCGGCGTGGATCAGCGCGCTGACCGGGGTTGGCCCTGCCATCGCGTCTGGCAGCCACACAAACAGGGGAATTTGTGCGGATTTACCGGCAGCACCCAGCAGCATGAACAGCGTAATCAGCACCAGCACTGTGTCGATATCCAGTTGAAACGTGCCGAAGTTGACCAGTCTGCCGCGCGGTTCTGCGTTCGGAATACCTGTATCAACGGTTTCGCCTTCTTCGAGGTGCGTCAGTACCTGCGTTTGCCCGAAGACCCCTAACTGCGCAAATGCGAGGTGATCGTTGTTGGTGTAGATCGTCACTGCTTCGCCGTGTGCCGCTTCTTCACCATGCGCTTCACCGTCCACCCCGGTTTCTTCGCTGTGGGCTTCGCCTTCGGTGCCTTCTTCAGCGGCAGGCGCTGCTTCGCTGTGCGTTTCTTCGGTGATCAGCACAATGCTGGAAGCATCGTGGTCGGCTTCTGGTGTGGCTTCACCTTCGCCTTCTGACTCCGCGCCTTCCTCCCCGATTCCGCCTTCGCTGTGTACGGCATCTTCTTCGGCATGTGCGCCACCGGCCACATAGTCCGGATTGGTTACCTCGGTGGGTTTGTAGAAGTCGAGCGTTCCAAACGTCCAGAAGATCAGGAAGATCGCCATCAGCACGCCAAAATCGCCGATACGGTTGGCAATAAACGCCTTGCGGGCAGCGTTGCTGTTCTTCCAACCTTCACCCGCTGGCTTATCCCACCAGAAGCCGATCAGCAGGTAGGAACACAGCCCCACACCTTCCCATCCAACAAACATCATGAGGAAGTTGTTGCCGCTGACCAGCGTGAGCATGAACGCCAGAAACATATTCAGGTAGGCGAAAAAGCGTGGAAAGCGCGGGTCTCCGTGCATGTACCCGGCAGCGTAGACATGGATCAGCGTGCCAACGAATGTTACAAACAGCATCATGGATACGCTCAACGAATCCACGCGCAGTTGCCAGGGGATTTCGAGGCCAACTGAAGGAATGCGCAGCCAGCCATCGAGGACAGGCGGATTCACGATCGCTGCCTGGTATGACGTGCCGTTCAACGCGCTGAAGAGGGCCAATGCCACGATAAACGACAGACCGGCCATCACCGAGCCTAGGGTCGCCGAATAGCGCTCACCCAAACGCGCGCCCCAGAAGAAATTGATGAACGCGCCAATCGACGGAAATAAGATAACGAGAGGCGCTAACAATGCGAGACTTTGCATAAAATCACCCTTCCATCAGGTGCAGTTCATCAATATTGATGCTCTTCTTGGTGCGGAAGATTGCCACAATCAGAGCCAGACCGACCGCGACCTCTGCCGCTGCCACTGTCATGATGAAAAACACGAACAGGTGACCGCCCACGTGCCCCCAGTGATTTGCGAAGGCCACCAGCGCGAGGTTCGCGGAGTTCAGCATCAGTTCAACAGACATGAAGACGAGGATCGCGTTGCGACGCAGCAAGACACCCATCGTCCCCAGGACGAACAGTACCATGCTCAACATAATGAAGGCGTCGGTTTGTATCATAAAATCTTCTCCTTAATCGCCCGCGGGTTCAGGGTGTTCCGGTTGCGATGCGCTGAGCTGTGGCACAGTGCTCAGATCGGTGCCGGTTTGCGATGCGATAACGCTTGTCAGCGGTCGGCTGACCTTGCGGCGGGTAAGGCGCGATGGTTTCGGGGCACGTTCTTCGCGATGCGTTAGGACAATGACACCCACCATCGCCGCCAGCAGCAGCACCGCCACCAACTGCATGGGCAGCACATAACCTGTGAACAGTTCTTCGCCCACCGCGCGCGGGCTGCCAAACGTGGCAGGGGTTTCGTCTGTTACTGCGCCCAGCACACGCGGCGATAGCGCGCCGTTTTCGCGGCTGAACGTGTAGACCACGATCTGTGAGGTTTCGCGCTCAATATCCAGGGCATCGAACCGGCGCAGCACAGCGTTCGATCCGCTGCCCTGCTCGCGCACGGTTTCGGCGCTGCCCGCCTGAATGACGGCGAGGTTTTCTAATCTCCCCTGCGCCAGGTCAACCGTTGCGGCAGCGCCGGGTGCGATCGCGGTCAGCACGGGGGTAACCTTACGGCTGTCGGCAAACAGGTCAGATTCAATGTAGACCAAATCAACCGCCGGGCCATCGGGATAAACGTTCGCCAGGGTGAGGCGTCCGGTGTTGCGGGCGGTGGGGGCAAGCGTCTTGACGACCGGCGTAATGCTCAGCAGGCGGTCCCCGCCGATGACCAGCGTCGAAAGCGTATCCGCTTCAACGCTCACCTCACCGAGTGGAAGGCGAACCGGCGACTCTTGCCCGCCGGCCCCTACGGTGACGGTGTAATCGCCGGCTGGAACTTCGAGATAGGCGCTCACTTCTTCGTAGGAGATGCTTTCTGCGATCAGGGTGTCGTTGGCATAGACGTTAAAATTGCGGTCATTGATGGCGGCGCGCACCGGATCAGCGGCGGGGTCACCAGTGGCGGGTGCGGCGTTCAGGACGCGCACAAACGCCGTTTGCCCTGGCGCAGATGCGGCAGGGGTGATGTTGTTGCCCCAGGCTATAGCCAGCATCCCCAACAGCGCTGCTGCCAGCACCACCACCCCAACCGGCAGCCAGCGAAAACGCCGCAGCGGCGCATCACTTTCCGCGCTTTCTGCACCCAGGAGCATGATGACGAACAAGAACAGCACCATGATTGCGCCTGCATAAACGGCAATCTGCACCATCGACAGGAAAGACGCTTCCAGCATCAGGTAAAGAAATGCTACGCAGATGAAATTCACAATCAGGAACAGGGCGCTGTATACGGCGTTGGTTTGCATAATCATCGCCGCGGCAGAGGCAATCGCAACGCCCCCTACAAGTAGAAATAAAACCACAGAGAGATCCATCTGACACGTCCTGTTGGAGTTTCAAGAAGACAATTGTGCAGTTTAACACAAAGAGCGCCAGAGTTCAAAGACTCCGGCGCTTTCGTTGGTGGTGCGTTGTGGTCGGGTTTACTTCGGATTCTGCATGTCTGGAATCGCCCGGTTATAGGTACCCGCTTCGACCTCTTGCGGCGTGGCCTTGCCCCCTTCTGGCACCGGGTCAATCAGCATCTCTTTGGTGAAGATGGCGTCGCGCCGGTCTGTGAAGCTGAGCTGATGCTCGTGCCCCAGTTGGATGGCTTCTGTGGGGCACGCGTCTTCACAGTACCCGCAGAAGATACAGCGCAGCATGTTGATCTCGTAGGTCTTGGCGTAACGTTCGCCAGGGCTGTAGCGCGCTTCGTCAGAATTCTCTGCTGCCTCTACCCAGATCGCATCTGCCGGGCAGGCGGCAGCACACAGCGCACAGCCGATGCATTTTTCCATACCGTTGTCGTAACGGCGCAGGTGATGACGCCCTTTGAACCGGTTCTGGAACGGCTTCACCTGTTCCGGGTACTGTAGTGTGATCGGTTCTTCCAGCACATGCTTGAAAGTGGTTGCAAAGCCTCTCAGTACATTCATCGTGATCTTCCCCTAAAACTAACCTTCGCGGGTGGTGACGGGCGTCGTTTCTTCTTCCTCAACCACGGTGAGCGCTGTTTCCTGCGATTCTTCCTGCCCCAACTGTCCCAGACTGTCGAGCGCCTTGAGGGTAAAGGTGAACAGGGCAAACGGGATGGCGAGCAGCGTCCCCACGATACCGAGGATCGCCCAGCCCAGCCCCACCCGCTCGCCGGTGATGACAGGATCGTTTTCGACATCGGGCACTTCGCCGGTGTCTTCCTGGCGGCTGAGGAAAGCCAGACCGCCAACAACAACCAGGGTGAACATCGCGCCGGATACGAGGATGTAGGCAGTAGCGCCGAAGGTATCGCCGATAACGATGGCAATTGCCGACCAGCAGACCGCGACCAGCGCCAGCGGCAGCAGGATCTTCCACCCCAGCGACATCAGGCGATCATAGCGAATGCGCGGCAGTGTGGCGCGCACCCAGATCAGGCCCAGCAGCAGCAGCACGATCTTGCCGATCATGACCAGCG
>CAZQIJ010000060.1:5169-14844 GCA_964592955.1 uncultured Anaerolineaceae bacterium | reverse complement strand
GATATCCGGCGGCGTAAGGTCGCAGATGCGCTGGATTTCGCCGCGAATGTAGGCTCCCATCTCCACGATGAAGTAATCGACCGCATAATTTTCGGCGATGTCGTTGTTGATGGCGATGCACACACCCATCATGGTGTTAAAGCTTTTGGGCGTCGGGTACGCGGTGTAGCGCGCATTCAGCAGGTCGGCGATGAAGTTCTTGGTGGTGGTTTTGCCATAGCTGCCGGTGATGCCGATCACCTTCGGGTGGACGGCACGCATCACACCGCGCGCCCTGGCGATGAACCGCCGCCGCAGCAGCGCCTCCACCGGGGTCATGATCAGGTTTCCGGCGGCCAGCCACAGCGGGGCCAGCAGGTACAGCGCGACCCCGGCAATGCCTGTGGCGGCCAGGCGCAGTTCGGGCACGTCTGGCAGGCGCGCGATGACGCCCACCAGCGCCACGATGACCAGCGTCGCCGTCACGAATGCCGCACCCAGGATCCGTCTGGCGCGGTCGGTGGCTTTAAAGCCCTTCTTGACTTCGGCCTCGCGCGGCGGCAGGATGCCAATTGCGCTGGCCACGGCCCACAGCACGACGGGCAGTAATTCTCCCTCAGAAAGCATCACCGCGAAGACGCCGCCAAACACCACCGCCAGCAGCGGGCGCGCAGGCAGCGCACGTTCGCGCCTGGCCAGCCACCAGCGCAGGTAGCGCCCGCTCTTGTATTCCTCGATCTGGTAGAAGCGCGCCTGCCGGTAGATGCGCACGCATGTGCCACCCCACCAGATGAGCGCGATCAGGGCTGTTGCCATCATATCCGGGTCTTCCTCTGGGGTTGGGTCAGCGCGGCAGATGCTCGGCGGGAATGTCTTTCAGGCGGCGGTTTTCCAGGTCACGCTGCGAAAGCTGCGGCGCGCGCTCCCCAATGCCCCAGTCCAGCCCCAGCTCCGGGTCATTCCAGTACACGCCATATTCGTCTTTGCCGCCGTCATAATAATTGTTGACGACGTAGATCAGCGTACAGTCGGTAATGGCATAGAAGCCGTGCGCCACGCCCACCGGAATATACAGCCCGATGATTTCATCCTGACCAATGTCGATGGTCTGCGTGGCGCGGTAGGTGGGCGATGACGGGCGCAGGTCAACCAGCCCGGCGCGAATGTGCCCGGACGGCACATACCAGTAATCGACCTGGTGGAAGTGATAATGCAGGCCGCGCACCACGTTGGCCGCGCTGTCAGACCGGTTGCTCTGCATTCTTTCCCAGCTCACCTGCGGAAACCATTCAACGCGAAAGGTCTCCATAAAACGCCCGCGTTCGTCCGCAAACGCGCGGATCGGTACTGTGTAAACACCGGCAATCACCGCCGATTCTGTGCCCTTCGGATGCTGCATCTTGTCCTCGTGTGTAGGCTGCGCACTCCCCAAAACGGCTTACGAGGATACCACAAAGCGCGCGCTGTGTGGAGTTGTGAGGTGGCACGTTCCCAACATGTAGGAAAATGCGCCGCGCTTTTGTTATAATCGCTTTCTGTCTGTCATTTCAATAGCAGTTGGTCGTTCGCACTGTGCCCTGCCCGGCACCGCGTCGCGCGTTCTGCCGGTCAGGGCGGCCCGTTTGTGGGGCAGCGATCCTAAAGGTTTTGTGATGTCTTTCGCGTTCGAGATTCTGAGCTACGATGGAAAAGCCCGTGCCGGCGTGCTGCATACCCCGCATGGCACCATCCCCACCCCGGTCTTTGCTCCCGTAGGCACGCAGGCTGCGGTCAAAGCACTTGCCCCGCGCGATCTCCTCGCTATGGATACCCCCATGCTCCTCGCCAATACCTACCACCTCCACCTGCGCCCCGGTGATGACCTCGTCGCCGAAATGGGCGGGCTTCATCAGTTCATGGGCTGGAACAGGCCAATCCTCACCGACTCCGGCGGATTTCAGGTGTTCAGCCTTGCGGAGATTAACAAAATCGATGACGACGGCGTGACGTTCAAAAGCCATATCGATGGCAGCCGCCACCGCCTGACCCCTGAAAGCTCCATGCGCATTCAGCAGAACTTAGGCGCAGATATCATCATGTGTTTTGACGAATGCCCGGTTCCCACCGAGCGCGACATCGTGGAGCGTGCGGTCGCCCGTACCAGCGCCTGGGCGCTGCGCTGCCGCCAGGCGCATCCCGATGACCGCCGTCAGGCCCTGTTTGGCATTGTGCAGGGCGGGGTCTTCCCGGATCTGCGTGAACGCTCGGCCAGCTTTCTCACCACGCTGGATTTCCCCGGATATGCCATTGGCGGGCTGGCGGTGGGCGAAACCAAAGCGGCGATGCTTGAAACCATCGACCAAACGGTGCCCCTGCTGCCGCCGCATAAGCCGCGTTACCTCATGGGGGTGGGCGAGCCAGATGACCTCGTTCAGGCCGTCACCCGCGGCATTGATATGTTCGACTGTGTGATGCCTACGCGGGTCGCCCGGCATGGCGCGGCCCTTACCCTGGACGGGCGCATAAACATGCGCAATGCCGAACACGCGCGCGACCGCCGCCCGCTGGATGCGGAATGCAGTTGCTATGCCTGCCAGACCTTCAGCCGTGCTTATATCCGTCACTTGCTCAAGGCGGACGAAATCCTCGGTTTACAGCTCCTCAGCCTTCACAACGTGTTCTTTCTGCTGGACCACATGCGCCGCATCCGCCAGGCTGTTCTTGAAGGCCGACTGCAGCAGTATGCAGACGCCTTCCTTAGCCGCTACCTCCAGTTGGTCTGATCCCCCGCACATGAAACGGACTCTGGTCATCGTCGCCTTTTCCACGCTGGTAAGCTGCAGCACCCCCTCTTACCCCGCAGCGACTCCTACTACCGTAGACAGCGCTGTTCGCCTCTACACCACCACCGCCGCATTCCCCCTCGTTCATGACCTCACCAGCGCCTATACCGATACCGTGACCTTCGAAACCCGTACCGCCAATTACCGCACCACCCTCGACCGTCTGCTGGACGGCGAAACCCCCTACTTCGTCACCAACCATCTGCCCCCGCCTGAAGAACTGACCCTGTGGGCGGCCCCGCTGGCCCTGGACGGTATCGCCGTCATCGTCCACCCGGATAACGCCATCCTGAATCTTACCTCCGATGACCTGCGCGCCATCTTCCAGGGGCGTGTATCCAACTGGCGCGACCTGGGCGGCAGCGACCTGGATCTGACGGTCGTCAGCCGCGAAACCGGGTCGGGAACGCGCGCCGAATTCGGGCGCTTGATTATGGGCAGCCGCAGCACAACCAACGCCGCCGTCATCGCGCCCTCCAGCGATGCCGTGATCCAGCGCGTGGCCGAAACCCCCGGCGCGGTCGGGTACGTCTCGCAGGCCCTGCTGAACGATCGCGTGCGCGCCGTCACCATCGACGGCATCCCCTGCGACCTCCCGCACATTGCCGACCACACCTACCCGCTGCGCACCACGCTGTTTGTGGCCGGGTTAGCCGAGCCGCAGGACCCGCTGCGCGCGTTCATCGGTTGGGTACAAACCCAGGACGGGCAGCAGGTGGTGGCACAGCGCCATGCCCCGCTGGTCAGCATCCCGGTGCCGTAGAACGATCCGCAGGCGCGTCAGCGCATCATCGCAGCGCCCGTAAAGAGCACCGCGAACAGCGATCCGATCACCAGCATCCACAGCAGCGTTAGGGCCGTATCGCGCGCCAGACGGTAGCGCCCGCGCCGCGTCTCTGCCTTGATCTCACTCTCGCGCACGCGGTAGAGCGCGCTGGCCGCGTAACCGTTGCGCGGGTTCACACGCAGCACATTGTCCAGGCAAATCGAACTCTGATCCAGCGAATCGACCGCCACACTCATCCACAGCCACGCGTCTTCAAAATCGTTGTCTTCCTGAATGAGCTGGCGCAGCAGGTCGCGGGCTTCGCGGCGGCGCTCCACCTTAATCAGTTCGATGGCGTCCAGCAGGCGGTCAATCGAGTCACTGTTGGTCATCCGGGCAGCACTTTCGGTGAGGGGGCGGCGTTGGGGTTGGGGCTTTCGGCCAGACGATCCAGCCTGGCGCGCGCAGACGGCAGCGTGAGCCAATGGTAAATCATGGCGGCGGTATCGCGCAGCAGCCCAGGGCGCAGGCTGGACGGGCGGCGCAGCAGCGCGCGCAGGGCGCGGTGGGTTTTGCGCGCGCGGTATTCCTTATGGATAACGGTGTGCAGGTGCCGGTAGAAGCCGGTGGTAAACGGCCCCTGGTAGAGCATGGCCAGGTCTTCGCTGTCGATCCAGTTGGCGCGCTCGCCCAGCTCGTGGCGCACGCGCTCGTAAAACGGCGTCCCCGGCAGCGGGTAGCTTACGCTGATCCCGATGTCGTCTGGCATCAGGTCGCGCACCATTTTCAGCGTCAGTTCAATGTCTTCGCGTGTTTCGCCCGGATATCCAAACTGAAGGAAGAACGCCACCTTAACGCCGTGCGCGTGAAGCTGGCGCGTCGCGTCGTAGATCTGCGCCACCGTTGTGCCTTTCTCCATCGCATCCAGGATCTTCTGCGAGCCGCTCTCAGCGCCCACCCACACAATCTGCGCGCCCGCCCGCGCCAGCGCCGGAATCGTATTGCCCCGCAGCAGCAGGTCCACGCGGTTCAGGCTCTTAAACGGGATGCGCAGCCCGCGCGCGTCCAGCAGCGCCGCGAATTCTTCTATCCAGCGATCCTGAATGCCCATGATATCGTCCATGAACCACAGGTGATCCGGGTCGAAATGCGCTTTTAGCCATGCCATCTCCTCAACAACGTTCTGCGGGCTGCGGACGGCGTAGCGCTGCCCCCAGATCGGCTTGGCGCACCAGTTGCAGTGGAAGGGGCAGCCGCGCGTCGTCACCATACTGAGGCTGGTATAGCCGTGATGGGTGCGCCACAGCGCGCGGTAGCGGGGCAGGTCTGCCAGATCCCAGGCCGGGAACGGCAAGTCGTCCAGGTGGCGGATGACCGGGCGCGGCGCGGTCTTCACCGGCTGCCCGTCCTGCAGGTACGCCAGCGAGCGGATCTCTGCCAGGCCGCTGGCTGTGGGCTGCGCGCTGCTGTCCAGGTACGCCAGCAGCGCTGAGAGCGTTTCTTCGCCCTCACCCAGCAGCACGTAATCCGCGCCGTGCTCCAGGTAGCGTTCGGCGTGGTCGGTCATATCTGCCCCCGCCGCGATGACCACACAGCCGCGCGCCTTCGCCATCGCCATCATGGCATAGGCGGCCTCGCGCATGCGCAGCAGCGACATTTTGCTCAGGTAGTTGAAATTGTCTTCAAACAGCACCGCATAGCGCGGGCGGTGGGCGTCCAGCGCCGCCGCCCACGCCTGCGGGGAGTCCGCCAGCATCGCGTCGAACAGTGCCACCTGGTAGCCCTGCTGCCGGATCACGGCGGCAGCGTACAGGGTGCCAAGCGGCGGGTAGGGCTGCATGGCACGCCACAGCTTCTGATCAAAACGCAGGTAGTAGGATTGGCCGAACAGGACATCGGTGGTCATAGGCGCTGTACTTAACCCTCCGGGTGACGGTATACCCTGGCATTAAATGTGATGGGTGCGGGCACCGGCGCGTGCGGGTCGGGATAATGCGCAAGCAGCGCGGCCTCTACCGCCGCCAGCCCTGCCTCATACAGGTCATCCGGCATCCCCCACATGGATGACCACACGCGGTCGCGATAGCGCTGCGCCACCGCGTATGCGGATTGGTGCGTGATGATCGTGGTGGCGTAGTCTTCCTGGCGCACCCACCCGTTATCATCCAGAACCGTTTGCGCCACCTTCCAGGACGCGCCGCGCGCCTCGCCGCGACTGCCGCGCGTCGTCACGGCTTCCCACGCGCTGATGAGCGGTTTGAAGCCGTCTTCGCCGCGTTGGTTCCAGCAGTGAACCGCTTTGCCGCCTGCCCGCACCACGCGCAGCGTTTCCTGCGCGGCGGCGGCTTGATCAGACACCAGGTGAAAGATGTGAACCGCGATGACCGCGTCGAAGCTGGCGCTGGCCACCGGCAGGCGGGTTACATCGCCCTGCACCAGCCGCACACGCTGGCTGTACTGCGGCTGTTTGGCGCGCAGCCGGTCCATCATCGCTACAGATAAATCCACCCCGGTATACGACCCGGTGCGCTGTGCCAGCGGCAGCGCGATCCGCCCGGTGCCAACGCCGATTTCCAGCACACGGGCTTCAGCCGTCAGCCCGGCGCTGTGGGCGATGAACACCGCAATGTCGTGTTCTGCCCCCGGTGGAAAGCCGCGCGTGTCATCATAGAAATTCGCGGCCCGATCAAAGACAATCGATTCGCTCATTGCGGCCTGTCCTCCACATACAACGCCATCATCGTTTCATCATAAAAGATGCCATCCACACACAACGCGCCCCGATCCTCACCATACGGGATAAACCCCAGCGAGTCATACAGGTGGCGCGCGCTGTGATTATCTGTCAGCACCGTCAGGTGAACCTGGCGCAGGCCGGGGGCCTGGCTGCCGCGCTCCAGCGCTGCCGTCATCAGCCGCCGCGCGATGCCCCGCCCCCTATAGGCCGCATCGGTATAAACGCCCCAGATGGTGGCCCGGTGCAGCAGTTTGCGCCGGTCATCGCGCCGGAATCCCACCATCGCCACCAGGCGTTCACCCTCAAACGCCCCCACTATAAAGCTGTCCGGTGAGGTGGGGTCGGCCACGCGCCGCACAAAGGTTTCCAGCGGCTTCACGGCTTCGTCTTCATAAGACTTCGAAAACACATGCGGGTACAGCCGCAGCGCGTCCAGGCGCAGGCTGCGAAAAGCCTCGGCGTCATCCGTCGTTAGCACGCGCACGGTCAGATCGTCGCCGGATGTGGTGATCGTCTCGGTCATAAAACTGCGCTTTCTCATTTGCCTGTTGCGGCGCTCAACATAACGACTCAACCTTGTTATGAGCGTGAAACCCGCACCTGCCCCCGCTGCCAGCGAAGCGTTTGGGAAAGGGACTTCTGGACAAACCAAAACGGCTACGCACAATGGTAGCCCCAAGATCCGGCGGATTTAAATTGGTTGATCCATTAGGGCAGGTGCGCCTCAACTTCGATGGCTGAACAGTTACAAGGGTCTGCTTGCATTGTACTATGGGTATGCGCATTCGGTAACATCCACCCGGCACGCTGCATGAGAAAATGATCGTCTGATGTGAGGATATGCAGGAACGCCCCTTGGCGCATTGACAGACACTGCACTGCACGTACAATGATAAATAACTTATCAACGCTGAGAAGCTGCCGCTGCTGAATCCTGGACGGCGCTCCCCGCGCGGGTCAGACGGCGTTTCAACATCCATTTGTAACGAGCAGCGCTTGAATGCGAGGCGAAATCGCACCTCCCAATAATCACCTTCCCCAGGGAGAGCGGCTTATAGACCCATCCTGTTGTGGCTTCACCCCTTTTCCTTAGGGCGAAGGGGGCGAAGGGCACGGGATGAGGGTTTCACGCGCAAAACAGCGCTGAGGCGTTACGTACTGCGTTTGGTCTGCTAACCGATTTCGATGAACACCCAATGGCCACCGCGCCCTATTCTGCATGTGCCCGCAGCGCCCCGCGCGGTTGCATCGCGGTAGCGCCGGGGCACTGCGGGGAAGTTGCTGCTCGCGCTGGCAGGCTTAAGACGACACCCAACTTTCACTTCAGATCCCACTCACAGCATCGTCTGCGGGAGACGCTTGGTATGATGTTACTGAACCTGGATAACGCACATTACTTTGCGGAAGATGGCGTGCTGGCGGCACCCATTGGCACGATGGGCACCGGGCTTATCGCACGCCGGGATTTTGCCCCCGGCGAAACCCTGTTCGATATGCCGCTTTCTGGCGACCCGCGCAGCGCTGTGCTGCGCTGGCACGACGCGCTGGGCGACTGTAACGACCGGGGATGCACGTTCCTGCCCGAATTCACCTTCTGCCCGTCGCCGGAACACCCCTTCTGGAGCCTCAACCATTCGTGCGGCGGAAACTGCGGCTTCGTCCGCTGGGGGGCGGTTCACGAGAGTGTGATTCCGGTAGTGGCGCTGCGCTCAATCCGCGCGGGCGAACATGTGGCGGCGGACTATTCGCTGATCACCGCCGAATTTGACGGGACGATTGACCGCGGCCCCTGGGTGATGACCGACTGCCAGTGTGGCGAACCCGCCTGCCGCCGGACGATTTCCGGCCTCAGTTCCATGCCGCTTGTGATGCAGCGCCAGGCCGCCTTGAATGGCCACATCATCGCGCACATCCTCCACGAAAATCAACCGCTCGAACTGTGGCTGCGCGACAACCACCCGCGCCAGTATGAGCAGTATGCAGCGGTGCTGGCGGACCATCTTCAGCTTCAGTACGTGTTTGGGACGCGGGGCGCGTAGGGCGGCCCCAAATTTCTGGGCGACATGTTACGAAATGTCTCGATGTTAAGCGATGATTAAGGCAGGCGAAAAGGCGACCCGCTAGAGTCTTCGCGGCTTGTTTCATCAGGGAGATGATTTTTCATGGCGACTGCATCCGCGAGCCTGACACCGGATCACCCCATGCACGATGACGCCGGTTACCGCCGCCGTATTCGCGCCTGGACGCTGTACGACTGGGCAAATTCCGCCTTCGCAACTACTATCCTCGCTGCCGTGCTGCCCACCTACTACAGTCAGGTGGCCGGCGCTACCCTGCCAAGCGCGGCAACCGCCACCGGCTACTGGAGCCTTACGCTCAGCATCTCGCTGCTCATCGCGGCGGTCATCTCGCCGGTACTGGGCACCGTCTCTGATGTGATGCGGGGCAAAAAGCGCTTTCTTTCTGTGTTTGTCATGATCGGCATTGTGGCCACCGGCCTGCTGGTGCTGGTCAACACTGGCGACTGGATATTAGCCTCGATCCTGCTCATCTTCGGCAGAATTGGGTTCACCGGTTCCATCGTCTTCTATGACGCGCTGCTGCCGCATGTGGCCAGGGAAGATGACCAGGACCGTGTTTCGGCACAGGGCTACGCGATGGGCTACCTGGGCGGCGGCATCCTGCTGGCCATCAACATCGCCATGATCTTCCTGCTGCCAGAGGATAACTGGGGCACGCGCCTGTCGTTTCTGTCTGTGGCGGCCTGGTGGCTGCTCTTCAGCATCCCGCTGCTGCGCGCGGTGCCAGAACCGCCGTCCGCGGTCGAGGCGCTGAAAGCTGGCGAAACCGTGATCGGCGTGAGCTTCAGGCGCATCCGGCAAACGCTGGCAGATATCGGCCATTACCGCGAACTGGGCAAGTACCTGATCGCGTTTCTCATCTATAACGACGCCATCGGCACGATTATCACGCTGGCCACCATCTATGGCGCGGAACTGGGCTTCGGCACCCTGGAACTGGTGGCGGCGCTGCTGCTGGTGCAGTTTGTGGGCATCCCCTACAGCCTGATCTTCGGCAGTCTGCCCAACCCGGCAGAAAAACGCCGCACGCTCTACCTGGCCTATATCCTGTTCAGCCTCGTCGCGCTGCCGCTGGCCGGAATCGCGCTGCGCGCTGGGCTGCCGGATGACCAGGTGGGCGACCGCCTGCCAGACTATGAGACGGTGGACGGTTTCCTGGGGACAGGGTCCTATGCGCCAGACGACGCGGCGCTGCCATTGGGGTCCGCCTGGACCCTCACGACGGTCAGCGCGGCAGAAAGCGGCTTCGAGCGCGATACCGTGTACGCGCTGGCAGACGCGCCAGGTGCC
>CAZQIJ010000060.1:0-5069 GCA_964592955.1 uncultured Anaerolineaceae bacterium | reverse complement strand
CTCCAACCCCCAGTCCAGCGGCACGCGCGCCGCAATCAGCACCGCCACCGTCTCTGAGCCTGTGCGCCGCAGCAACCTGCTGGTGATCCTGGGCGCGCTGGCAGCGGTACAGGTGGCCGGGGTAGGCTTCGCGCTGGTCTTCAGGCGCTTCTTCACCGGGCTGGCCAACAGCCTGACCACCAAGCGCGCGATTCTGGTTTCGCTGGCGGTCTACAGCGCGATTGCGGTGTGGGGCTTTGTCCTGGATTCGTCGGTCGAATTCTGGTTTCTGGCGTGGATGGTGGCCACGGTGCAGGGCGGCAGCCAGGCGCTCAGCCGCAGCCTGTTCAGCGCCATGTCCCCCAGGCTGAAGAGTGGGGAATTCTTCGGCCTCTACGGCATCATGGAGAAATTCGCCTCGATCCTGGGGCCGCTCGTTTTCGCGCTGGCGATTGCGCTCTTTGGCAACAGCCGCCCGGCCATCCTCAGCCTGATCCTCTTCTTTATCGTGGGTGGAACGCTGCTGATGAACGTCAATGTGGAGGAAGGCGCGCGCGTGGCACAGGAAGAAGACGCCCAGTACCTGCGGACGGGCGAAGCATAACACGCGCCCGTTGTGGCGAAGCGCGCACCGGATGCGCCGAAGGCAGTGTGCTCCACGCAAAAGCGCGTTCAGCAGCAGCCTTCGGTCGCGTTTACAAGGTGACGATGCGTTTGGCCACCCGGAGCTGTTTGGGGAAGAGCGGCAGAAACTCCATCAGCGTATCGTATTTCTTGCCCTGTTCCTGCAAAAAGCGCCGCAGCACGCTTACGGTGCCGGGCAGAATGTTCATCCCGCGCACCTTCTGTTCCATAAGGACGAAGGCCTTGTATTCTGCCGCGTTCACATAATCCTCAAGGTAAATGGCCACCACCGCCGTCACGAACAGCTCCACAAACTGGCTCTCCCACGTGGGGAACTGGGCTTTGAACTGGTCATTGACCGGCAGCTCTGCCGATGACGCCTCTGCCACCCGTTCGGGATTGGCGCGCAGCAGGCTGGCGAGAATCATGCGGGTGTACTGGCTGATGGCGCAGCGGTACGAGTGCATGACGTTGGTCTCTTCGTCGTAGGGCCAGGGCGGGCTGTCGCCCCACGCCAGCGGCGGCGGCGCGATGCAGATCAGCTCTTTGGCCATGCGAATGCCGATCTCTTTATCCGTCGGGTACGAGATGTTGGGTGTGAACACCAGATCTTCCGGGATCGGCCCCAGAAATTGTTCCAGGAAGGGCCTGAGTTCACGCCCTGCAAAGACCTTTTGCGCCTCCGTGTGGGCTTTATCCCACAGCACGCGCTCTTTCTTCCACCACGCCTCAAGATCCGCCTTGACGTAAAACTCCGCAAGCTGTGCATCCCAGTTGCCCGGCATCCACCCCGGCGCAGGGATAGACAGCTTCATCTGCGGGAACGTCATATGCGCGGCCAGCGTGAACAGGGCTTCCAGCGGTGCGCCCTGATCCAGCAGCGCCTGCGCCGCCGTAATCGCCGGTTGGGCGGCATGGTCGGCGAGATATTTGCGGGTCGCGCGCGAATGCGCATGCGTACCGTGCGGTTTAAGTCGCTGCGATTTCTCCGGGAAATCGGTGGCGGCAAGCACCGCCGACAGCAGGCGAATCCGGTCATCCAGGCGGACAATTACAGGACTCGCGGTGGTCCCGGCTGTGTTCTGGTCGATTTGGCTAGACATGCGCTGCACCAGTGGCAATCCCCCAATAAGACACACCAATTGTAGAGAGTCCTGTCGTGTACGGCAAGTTTGCCCGCGCCCCAACTGCCACATTCCTGTGTGTGCTGGCACGTGCCCGGCGCACGCAGCGTGGCCACGGCAGCGCATGGCAGGCTCTCAGCATTGTAGCCGCCATCCCGCGCTGGCATCATAAAGGTTTTGGCGCGCCGTTCTATTCCAACCTTCCGAGCAGGTCTTCCACAAACGTGTTATCCACGAACGAGCCTTTCTGCAGCAGCAGGTCTACCTGCGTTTCCAGCATGTGGCGCTCGCGCACGGTCAGCTCTTTGGCCGTAACCACCACAATCTGAATTTCGTGCAGGCGCGGGTCAGACTTAATCGTGTCGATCACCTGGAACACATCCACCACCGGCATCATCAGATCGGTGATCACCATATCCGGCATCCATTCGTGTACCATGTCCAGGCCATCTTTGCCGTTGTGGGCCATGCGCACCTCGGTATCCTTGCGCGCGCTAAGCACCCGGCTGATGAGCCGGGCCGCCTCCACATTGTCCTCGATCACCAGCACGCGCTTCAGGTCTACCGTGCGCACGCCTTCCAGCGCGGTTGCAATCTTGTCTTCTGGCACCGGCGGCGTAATGGCCGCTGCCGAGAGGTCAACCAGTTTCTGCCACTGCTCACCCAGAATCGTCTTCTCCACTGGCATGGTATGCCCAGAGCAGTTCACCACGACGATATCGTCTGGCCTGATGATGCCGCGCCGCGCCATCTTAAACAGCCCGGCAAAGGTGACGCCCGTCGCCGGTTCCACCGAAATGCCTTCGTTGCGCGCCACCACCCGGATGGCGTTAAAGGCTTCTTCGTCGCTGGCAGAGACGAACGCGCCGCCATGATCCACCGTGTAATCGTAGAGCATTTCATAGGCGCGCCCTGGGTTGCCAGTCGCCAGCGTAACGATGATCGTTTCAGGCACTTCCACCGGGGTCGCCACGCGCTGGCCGCGCTCGAACGCCTCCACCATCGGCGCGCATCCGCTGGACTGGATGTTGCCCAGCGCCGGCATTTTGTCGATCAGGCCGAAGTTGTACATTTCGCGGAAGCCCTTAACCACCCCAAGCGGCCCCAATCCCCCGCTCACACCTTGCAGAAACCAGTCCGGCGCGCGCCAGGGCGTGCCGCCAAATTCGCGCGCGAGCTGCTCGCCGATCTCGTAGGCCATCGTCTTCATCGCTTCGATGGCTGCCACGCTCTTAATGCCGCGATCCAGAAAGATCCCTTTGGCATGGGCGAACTGCGCCGCAAGCTGTTTCGTCTGGTCATAATTGCCGGTGGTCTTAATGATCTCCGCACCATAAAGCGCCGCTTCGCGCATCTTGTCGTTGGGTGTCAGCGCCGGGAAGAACGCCCACAGCTTGATCCCCACGCGCGCGCAGTAGGCGGCATAGGCAATGGCCACATTGCCCGTACTGGCGACCACGATCTCGTGGACCCCCATCTCCTTAAGCGCAGAAATCGCCACTGTCGCCTGGCGATCCTTGAAGCTGCCGGTGGGCCCCTGGCGCTCATCCTTGATGTACAGGTGCTTAAGCCCCAGGCTGGCACCCAGCGCCTCAGACTTAATCAGCGGGGTCGCGCCTTCCCCCAGGCTGACGATGTTGGCCGTATCGAAGATGGGCAGCACCTCATGGTAGCGCCACAGGTAGCCTTCGCGCCGTTGCAGTTCTTCCAGCCATTCCTGAACGTTGATGCGGTCAAGATCGTAACGCGCTTCAACGATCACTTCGCCGCAGTTGGGGCAAGCGCCCGCGAATTTCTCAAACGGTGTTTGTGTGCCGCAGTACGTGCATTCGGCGATAATCTGTTTCTGCATGCTCATCCAGGGGATCTTAATGATGTCGGTTGCCGACCGACATTATAGCGCCACGTCTCGCTTTGTAACAGCGCTGCAACATGTTAATATTGTGTTAGAATCTGGGGTGAGCCAGGGGGGACACGCGAGGAAACTGCAAGGACGCCTGCATACAGCAAGCGCCTTGCAGCGGCGGTGCTAGCGGCCGAACGCCCGGTTGCCCGTGAGGGCACGCACAACAAAGATCGTGATGACTGCGCCCACCAGGCCCACAAGAATCCCACCGATCAGCGGTGTGCTGCCCAGCGGAATATTCAGCAGATCCAGAATCAGGCTGCCCACCGCGCCGCCGATAATCCCCAGCAGGAGGTTGCCCAGCAGCCCCGCACCGTCCCCGCCCATCAGGCGGCTGGCGATGGCCCCTGAAATGGCCCACACGATAACGGCGAACAGAATCCCAAACCCCCACTGCACCACGTTGATGGCGATGAAGATCAGCGCGATGACCAGCAGAATGCCGATGATGCCCATCGTTTTTGCTCCTTGAATGCTCCAACTCACTTCTCTTATTCTACGCGCTTCATGCACACAAAGTCGCAAATTTCAGGCAACGCTCACGCATTGCGGCATTTCTTAAGTTGTTACAGCACACAAGATTAACGACCGCCGCGCGGGTCCCGGCGCGCGTCGCATCTCATCAACCCGCGCGGGAGAGGGAAGGGGGCTGAAGTCAGGCAAGCCCTCAGCAGCCACCTCTGCGACTGTTGTGCGCAGCCTGCGGCGCGCTGCTGGAATACGCGCGGCTGCACCCCGCAGCCGAGCATGGCACGCCAGGACCTCACACCTGCGCGGCCATAATGTACCCAAAAGTATACACACCTATGGGATATTCCACTTGCGAAATCGCTTGCGCAATGCTAATCTGATCGTTGTGTGGCGCTAACCACGCCGCGCCGCTTTGTCTTAATCGTCCCTGGTACTGGCTAGGACGGGATGTAAAACTCCCCTGTGGACAACCGGCAAAACCAAGCGCCTGCGGGCAGGCGGAACGACTGGCTGAAGCAGGAACGACCTGGATGAGTACTTTTGTACACAAGAAAGGTAGCAGCATTCCCACATGGTAAAACCGATTGCAACTGTCAATGTCGTACCGGACTTACCCGACTCACTCAAACGTCTGCATGACCTTGCCTACAATATGCGCTGGTCATGGGACTCCGAAGCTATTGCGCTTTTTCGACGGCTTGACCCGGAACTCTGGGAACAAACTTACCATAATCCGGTGGCGCTGCTTGGTGTCATCGATCAGGACAAACTCATGCAGCTCAGCCAGGATCCAGCCTTCATGGCCCATTATCACCGGGTGATGGCTGACCACGACGCCTATATGAGCGCTGCCGATACCTGGTATCAGAAGACCTACCCCAGCCAGAAGCGCCCCCTGCTGGCCTACTTTTCCACAGAGTTCGGCCTGGCGGAATGCCTGCAAAGCTATTCGGGCGGTCTGGGCA
>CAZQIJ010000059.1:0-14959 GCA_964592955.1 uncultured Anaerolineaceae bacterium | reverse complement strand
ATCCCGATACGCTCACCACACCCGGCGCAACACGCGCCCTGTATGACGCGCTCATGGCCGATCCTGGTGTGGGTTTGGTGGGGGCACGCCTTTCGTATGAAGACGGAACGTTTCAGCACGGCGCGTTTGCGTTTCCTGGTCTGCGACAATTGTGGGTAGAGTTCTTCCCCACACCAGGGCGCTTCATTGAGGGGCGCTTTAACGGGCGCTATCCGCGTGCCCTGTATGATGCCGGTAAGCCTTTCGACGTGGATTTCACACTCGGCGCAACAATGATGCTGCGCCGTGAGGTCATCGCGCAAACCGGCATGTTTGACGACTCTTTCTTCATGTATGGCGAAGAGATCGACTGGGCGTGGCGCATCCGTAAAGCAGGGTGGCGGGCGCAGTGCGTCCCTGCGGCACACGTCGTCCATCTCAGCGGCAAGAGTACGGGGCAGGTACGCCCGCGCAGCATCATCAACCTTTGGACGAGCCGCCTGCACCTGTTTACCAAGCATTACCCGGCCTGGAAACTGGCACTCGCACGCCGCATGATCGCCACCGGGATGGCGCGCAAAATCGCCGCCGAACCCGACCCTGAAATCCGCGCTGCCTGCCAGACAGTATTCGAAATGGTTTCATGAACACACTCACCGCAGTAATTCTGACCCTCAACGAAGAAGCCCATATCGCAGCCTGCATCGACAGCCTGCGTTTTGCGGATGAAATTCTGGTCTTCGATTCGTACAGCAGTGATCAGACCGTGCAGCTTGCGCAGCGTACCGGGGCGCGCGTGGTGCAGCGCACCTTCGACAACTACGCGAACCAGCGCAATGCGGCGCTGGCCGCAGTAGGCACCGCCTGGGCGCTGTTTATTGATGCTGACGAGCGCGTTACGCCCACGCTGGCTGCCGAACTCACCAGCGTTCTGCCGCAGGAAGGCTATGCAGGCTGGCGCATCCCCCGCCACAATTACATTTTCGGAACCCTGACGCGCGGCGCAGGCTGGTACCCGGACCACCAGACCCGCCTGCTGCGTGTGGGTGCTGCCCGCTATGACCCGGAACGCAAAGTCCACGAAGTCGTACAGCTTGACGGGCCATTAGGTACGCTCACCGAACCACTCATCCACTACAACTATCGCAACATCGCACAGTTCATCCAGAAGCAGCAGCGCTACACGGCCTATGAAGCTCGCATCCTCTACGATCAGGGCATACGCCCCAGGCCACACAACTATTTCTTGCAGCCCTGGCGTCAGTTCAGGTGGCGTTTCTTTGAACTGGGCGGCTACCGGGACGGGCTGCACGGGCTGCGCCTGAGTGTGTTGATGGCCTGGTACGAATATCGCAAGTATATCCTGCTGGGGCGCTTGTGGCGCTGAGCTTTGCGCCAGCGATCCTGCTTGTGCAAACCGCAAAACCAAATTGCTTTCGCAGGCTGTCAGTCGCATAATGGGGGCTATACACACGCGGTGACTAGCGTAAGTAAACTGTGGGATTGGCAGGGACAAAGTATGGATCGGACAAACGCAACAGTTCTGGTTGTGGATGACAACGAAATGAATCGCGATATGTTGGCCAGGCGGGTCGAGCGCCAGAACCTCAAGGCGCTGTTGGCAGATAACGGCCAGCGTGCGCTGGATATCCTGCGCGAGCAGCGCGTGGATCTGGTGCTGCTCGATGTTCAGATGCCCCGCATGACGGGCTATGAAGTCCTGGAGCACATCAAGACAGACCCCAAACTGAAGAGCATTCCGGTCATCATGATCTCCGCAATGGACGACTTGGAGAGCGTCGTGAAGTGCATCGAACTGGGCGCAGAAGATTATCTCTTCAAGCCCTTTAACCCTGTGCTGCTGCGGGCACGCATCACCGCCGCCCTGGACAAACGCTTGGCCAGCACCAGTGACAGTGAACATCTGAAAGCAGTGCTTATCCCGCTGATCGAAGCTGTTCAGACCGAAGCTTCTGTGCTCATTTCTGGTGATTATGGCGAACTGAACAGCGAACAGGCAGATGTTCTCGGACGTATTCTGACGCGTGCCAAAGAAGCGGCCCAGGCACTCGGCAGTTTCGGCACCTGGTCATAGCGCAGCGTTGAGTGGGAGCCTGCACAAAAAGCGATTATAATCGCCGTTATACACCCTCAATTACGGATCAAAGCTGACACATCATGAAGGCAGCAGACGATGGAAGTTAACCTCAATATCACATGGGTGCTCGTTAGTGCCATGCTCGTGTTTCTGATGCAGGCCGGGTTTCTGTGTCTGGAAGCAGGGCTTACCCGCAGCAAGAATAACATCAATGTCGCGCTAAAGAATATGATGGATTTCGGCCTGACGACGGTGCTTTTCTGGTTAGTGGGGTTCGGGTTTATGTTTGGCCCCACAATCGGCGGCATCATTGGCGGGGCCGGTGGGGTAGGGTTTGCCCCAGAGCTGCCAGCGCAGCCCACCAGCGGGCAGATCGAGCTTATGGTGTACGTCTTCTTCCAGGTCATGTTCTGCGGGGCCGCAGCTACCATTCTGGCAGGGGCCGTCGCAGAGCGCATTCGCTTCACCAGCTATATCCTGATTACGGCGCTGACCTCGGCTTTCGTCTATCCTGTGTTTGGGCATTGGGCATGGGCGCACGAGTCAGTGACCACTGGGGCAGCCACCGGTTGGCTGGGATCGATGGGATTCATCGATTTTGCCGGTTCCAGCGTCGTACACAGCGTTGGTGGCTGGACGGCGCTGGCGGTGGTGCTGGTGCTGGGGGCGCGTCAGGGACGGTTCGCGCCAGACGGCACACCCCAGCCCATCGCCGGGTCGAATATTCCGCTCTCGGTCTTCGGGGTGTTTCTGCTGTGGTTCGGGTGGTTTGGCTTTAACGGCGGCAGCACGCTGATGATGAACGACGTCGTACCGCGTATTCTGGCGAACACCGTGGTGGGTGGCAGCGCCGGGATGACTGCCGCGCTGTTTTTGAGCTGGCTGCTAAGAGGCCGGGCCGAAGTGGATGTGCTGATGAACGGCACGCTGGCGGGGCTGGTGGCCGTTACTGCAAACTGCCATGCCACAACGGTGCTGGACGCGGTCATTATCAGCACGATTGGTGCAGGGGTCATGCTTCTGGTTGATGAACTGCTGCGCCGCTTTCGCATTGATGACCCGGTTGGCGCAATTCCGGTGCATCTGGGCGCAGGCGTGTGGGGTACACTGGCGGTCGGCCTGTTCGCCCGTCCAGAGCTTCTGGGTGTCGATCCGCTGTCTTTTGATCGTGTGCAGTTAATCGGCGTACAACTCGTTGGCATTGTGGCCTGTGGCGTATGGACGTTCGGCATCACCTACCTGGCCGTCAACATCCTCAACCGGCTTATGCCTATCCGTGTGTCGTCCGATAACGAATACACGGGGCTCAATGTTTCTGAACATGGCGCGCGCAACGAACTGCTTGAGCTGTTCAGTGTGATGGATGAGCAATCCACAACGGGCGATCTGTCGCTGCGGGTGCCTGTCGAACCCTTTACCGAGGTCGGGCAGTTCGCACAGCGCTACAACACGGTGATGAATGCCCTTGACCATGCCGTGAACCGCACCAATGCCATTGTGCGCACGGCAATGGACGCCATCGTCACCTTTTCTCAGTCAACCCTTCAGATTAACAGCCTCAATCCTTCCGCGGAGATGATTTTCGGGCATGGTGTGGGCCAGCACGTATCGGCGCTGTTCGCGCCTGAAGCGACAGGTGCCACATCGTTTTCTGAGAAAGAAACCCGCCAGCTTCTTGCAGAGCTGGCCGCGCAGGAAAGCTACCGCGAACTGTATGGCAAGCGCGCCGATGGCACCATCTTCCCTATGGAAGTTGCGGTGTCTGCCGTGCAGTCTGGCACCGAATCGTTTTACACGGGGACCTTCCGCGACATTACCGAACGCAAAGCGGCAGATGACCTGCTGCGCCAGTCCCAGCGGCGCTTCAGCGATTTGTTTGAAGCATCGCCAGATGCGGTGTTTGTTGAGGATTTTGCAGGAAACGTGCTCGACGTTAACCCGGCGGCCTGCCGCCTGCACGATATGGAGCGGCACGAACTGGTGGGGCGCAACGTGCGCGACCTTGTACCGCCGGAGATCCGCGGCACCGTCCGCATCGACTTCGAGGCCCTGCTGAACCTGCCCAATTCGACCTTCGAAAGTTACAGCTACACGCGCAACTACCGCGCGATTCCGGTCGAAATCAAGACCAACGTTATCGAGTATCAGGGGCAGCGGGCCGTCCTGCTGCATGTGCGCGATATCACCTCGCGCCGCCGTGCCGAAGCCGCCTACCGTGCCAGCGAAGCCAAGTACCGCACCATCATCGAAAACATCGAAGAAGGCTACTATGAGGTTGACCTGAAAGGCAAAATCACGTTCCTGAATGACGCGATGGGGCATATCCTCGGTTACCGCCCAGATGAACTGCTGGGCCTAAACAACGTTGTCTTTATGGACGAAACAGCCGCGCAGGATGTCTTCGACATCTACAACAGTGTGTATCGGCGCGTCACCAATCCCAATACGGTTTACGACTTCCAGGTCAGGCGCAAAGACGGCGAACGCCGCTTCGTTGAAGCCTCTATCGCCCTCATCGAAGATACCGAACACGAAGGGCGCATCACCGGCTTCCGGGGTCTGGTGCGCGACGTTACAGAGCGCAAACGCGCCGAAGACGAGCTGCGCCGCCAGAATGCCTACCTGGAGTCCCTGCACGAAACCGCCCTGGCACTCACCAACCGCCTGGACGTGGAAGATCTGATGCGGAGTATTGTTACCCGCGCTGCGCAGATGGCAGACACCGACCATGGTTACCTGTACCTGGTCACGACGGATCATCGTATGCTGGAGCTGCGCGTGGGCCTGGGCGTGTTTCAGGAAAACGCCCTGCATTTCGTGGAGAGCGGTCAGGGGATGTCTGGACGTGTGTGGGACAGCGGAGCACCGCTTGTGCTGGAAGACTACGCCACTTGGGAAGGCCGGTTCACGGTAGAGGCGTTCGACACGCTGCACGCTTCCCTGGCGGTACCGCTGCTGCACGGCAGCACGGTCATCGGCGTCCTCGGCCTGTCATTTACCGACGAAGAGCGCACCATTGACGAGCGCATGGTGCGGGTGCTGACGCGATTTGCAGAACTGGCCGCGCTTACACTGGATAATGCCCGCCTGTATGAATCGGTGCAGCATAATCAGGCGAATTTGTCTGCCCTCATCGAGAACACGCAGGACGCCATCTTCTCGGTAGACCGCGACCTGCGAATCATTATCATGAATACCAAGTTCAAGAACCTGTTCTCTATGAGCTATGGCACCAGTTACAGCATCGGCAGCGCGCTTCTGGAAGGGTTATCGCCTGTGCTGCAGGAAGTGTGGCTTACCCGGTTCGACCGTGTGCTGCGCGGCGAACGCTTTATCGAAGAAGATCATTTTGAGTTTCTGGGTGTAACGATGGAAGTCGAAATTGCCTATAACCCCATCGTTACCGCCGGTGGCGAAACGACCGGCATCGTCTGCCTGGTTCACGACATCACCGGGCGTAAGAATGCAGAACGCGAACTGCAAACCGCCAAGGAAACGGCAGAAACCGCCAACCGTGCCAAGAGCGCCTTCCTGGCAAATATGAGCCACGAACTGCGCACACCGCTGAACGCCATTATCGGCTACAGCGAAATGCTGGAGGAAGAAGCCGGCGACCTGGGCCATGGGGATTTTGTGCCGGATCTGCGTAAGATCCAAACGGCAGGCAACCATCTGTTAGACCTGATCAATAACATCCTGGATCTCTCTAAGATCGAAGCCGGGCGCATGGAGCTGTACCTTGAAACGTTCGAGGTCAGTGATGTGCTGGATGCCGTTGCCATGACCGTGCAGCCCCTTATGAAGAAGAACCGCAACACCTTTAACGTGAATTACGATGGCTCGCTTGGCCGCATGTATGCCGATACCACCAAGCTGCGCCAGACGTTGTTCAACCTGCTGAGCAACGCGGCCAAGTTTACCGAAGACGGTATTGTGACCCTGGCGGCGCAGCGCGAAAAACGTGACGGTAAGGACTGGCTGGTCTTCCAGGTCAGCGATACCGGAATTGGCATGTCGGACGAACAGATCAGCGTGGTGTTCGATGAGTTCATTCAGGCCGATGCTTCTACCACACGGCGTTATGGTGGCACCGGGCTCGGCCTTACCATCAGCCGCCGCTTCTGCATGATGATGGGTGGCGATATTGACGTATCGAGCGTGTTGAACCAGGGGACAACTTTCAGTGTTGCGCTTCCCGCATTCGTGACCGAAACAACCGACAATGTCTCTGCAACGTTTGCCTCACCGGGCGCAGAGGTCCTGCGTGCTGTCGAAAAAGTAGGGCTGGTACTTGTCATTGATGACGATCCAGCGGTGCGCGACCTGGTGGCGCGGTCGCTCGTTAAAGAAGGCTTCGCTGTTGAAACCGCATCTGGCGGCGAAGAAAGCCTGCGGCGTGCGCGCGAACTGCGACCCGACGCGGTGACGCTCGACGTCATGATGAGCGATGTGGATGGCTGGACGGTGCTTTCTGAGCTGAAGAACGACCCCGACCTCATGCAGATCCCTGTCGTTATGCTCACCATCGTTGATGACCGCAACCGGGGCTTCACCCTGGGGGCGGCGGACTACCTCACCAAACCCATTGACCGCAAACGCCTCGTCGAACTGCTCAGCCAGTATCGCCACGATACTGATCGCCACGATACTGATCGCAGCGATGACAATCGTAACAATGACGAGCAACCGGGAAAACACACCGGCCATATTCTGGTTGTGGAAGATGATAGCGCCACGCGCGATATCCTGGTACGCCTGCTGAACCGCGAAGGCTGGACCACAAGCGCTGCCATAAACGGCCTGGATGCGCTGGAAAAACTTCAGCAGCGCGAACCAGAACTGATTCTGCTGGATCTGATGATGCCAGAAATGGATGGGTTCGCGTTTATCGCCGCTGCGCGCGCGAATGCCGCGTGGCGCAAAATCCCCGTGATTGTGGTTACCGCCAAAGACCTTACCGATGAAGACCGCCTGCGCCTCAACGGCTATGTTGAACGCATACTGACCAAGAACGCCGCAGATTTCGACCTGCTTATGGAAGAAATCAGCACCCTGGTTCACACCTATGTCCGACGGATAAAGGGAGATGCAGATGCCGAAAATTCTGCTGGTTGAAGATAATGAGATGAATCTGGATATGCTGTCGCGCCGTCTCACCCGCCGTGGCTTCGAAGTCCTGGTTGCTACTGACGGCTTGCAGGGGCTAACACTCGCCAAACGCGAGAAACCGGACCTGATTCTGATGGACATGAGCCTGCCAGTACTGGACGGCTGGCAGGCCACGCGCCAGTTAAAATCGGCAGAAGATACCCGCCACATTCCCATTATTGCGCTTACTGCGCACGCGGTCGCGGGAGATCGGGAGAAGTGCATCGCGGTCGGCTGCGATGAGTACGAAAGTAAGCCGGTTAAACTGCCTGTGCTGCTGGCCAAGATCAGCGCCATCCTCGGGATTGAAACACCCCCTGATGACAGTTAATATCATGGGGTTTTCAGCAAACTGCACAAACGGTTATGGTAGAATAACCACAAATAGAGGAGTGCGCAGGATGTCTGTTATAAGGCCATTTAAAAAATTTACGTCTTTGGATGATGAAGTCTGGCGTTTGTTGTGCGAGAAACAACTGCCCCGTGTCCGGCAGCACGCGTCACAGCTTTGGCTGGACGGCCTAAAAATCCTCGATCTGCCGCACGACCGTGTTCCGGATTTTGCGGAGATGAACGAGCGCTTTAAGGCGCTGGTGGGCTGGCAGTTGGTCAGCACCCCGGTCGTCTACTCCGATGGGCAGGATTGGTTCGAGCATCTGGTTCGTCGTGAATTCCTCATCACAGAGTACATCCGCGAGAAGAAAGACATCGACTACACCCCCCTTCCGGATATCTGGCACGACACCTTCGGGCATCTGCCGTTCATGGTTCACCAGCGCTATGCTGACTATATCGAACGGTTTGCCAACCATGCAGTGCGCTATACCAAAGACGAGCGCCGCTCTCTGGGCAGCCTGTGGTGGTACACCATCGAATTCGGCTTCATGATGGAACAGCCTCAACAAATCGGCCACGAATTCGGCTTCATGGCGCAACCGCCTCTGCAAATGCCACATGCCGCGCCGGTGATGAAAGCGTTTGGGGCTGGGCTGATGTCGTCGCCGGGAGAGCTTGACCATGCACTGTCAGACGAAGTCGAGAAGATCCCGTATTCGCTGGACGAATTCGAGAAGATTGACCCCAGCCCACACGTGATGCACAACAAGTTGTTCATCCTGGAGTCCTTTGAACAGTTGGAGCAGTCGGTAGAGGATTGGGTCGCCCGCAAGGAGAGCAGCCCTTCGCGCTAAACCGTCTCTGCAGAAGAACGGGGAGAGCGAACGGGGGCGTTCGCTCTCCTTATGGATCGATCAGGCAGCCGGGCGTGGACGGCGCTTCCCGGTCGGCGGAACGGTGGTGATGGGTGGGGCGGCCTTCTCTGCTTCCTGAATAATGCGCAGCAAGCGCGCGGTCTGTGCTTCTCGACGCATCTCTTCAATCCGCATTTCGGCAATCATCGCCAGGTTCATATTCGCGTGCATCTGTGTTTCTCCCCTCACTGTGCTCTACTCTTACTGTACGTCTAAAACAGGTTATAATCCGTCCTCATTGAAACAAATTTTCTAAGTGGTGGATGAGCGCATGTACAGTCCAGCAACACGTGTTCTGACCCTTCTGGAACTTTTGCAAGCACATGGCACACTAAGCGGGCGAGAGATTGCCCAACGTCTCGAAGTTGATGTACGCAGCGTGCGCCGCTATGTGATGATGCTGCGTGACCTGGGTATTCCGGTTGAGAGCGAAAAGGGGCGCTATGGAGCCTACAGCCTGCGGCCAGGGTTTCGCCTGCCGCCGCTGATGTTCAATGAGCCTGAAATTCTGGCGATCATTCTGGGGCTGCTGGTTGCGCGGCGTCTGGGCTTAGCGCAGGCTGTGGGGGTGGAAAGCGCGGCGGCAAAAATCGAGCGCGTCCTGCCAGACGAACTGCGCGAACGGTCGCGCGCGCTCCAGGGTGTGCTTACGCTCAACCTTTCCGGTTATGCCAGCACAAGCACCGACACCCTGGCGATTTTCAGCCTGGCCGCCTACCAGCACCACGCGCTGGAGATGACCTATGCTGCTCCTCAGCGTCCGCCGACCGGTCGCGTCATCGATCCCTACGGGCTGGTGTACCATTCGGGATACTGGTACACAGTTGCCTACTGCCACCTGCGCGAGGACCTGCGTATCTTCCGCCTGGATCGCGTTACCGCCGCGAGCCTCACCGAAGCGTCGTTTGAACCCCCGGCAGACTTCGACGCCCTGGAATATCTGCTGCATGAAATCGCGATGCTGCCAGGGGTATGGACCCTGGATGTGCGCATTTACGCGCCGATCGAGGTGGTCAGAAGTCATATTCCGGGGGACATGGCGGCCCTGGAAGTGCTGCCGGACTGCGTCAGAATGCATGGTTACAGCGAAAACCTCGACTGGCTCGCCCGCTTTCTCGTCCGCAGCGCGCTGCCCATCAGGATCATCGAACCGCCAGAACTGCGCGAAGCCTTTCGCAATCTGGCTTCACAACTGCTTCAGATGGCGGGTGAGTCAGTCCCCTGAGGCGCGGGGGGGATCTGTGAAGGTGGGCGCACCATTTCAAACAGATCGGTGACACGGGTATAGGCAGCCCCAGCCAGGCGTCCAATCGGTTTCAGCCTGTGCAGATCCACTTTGTCGGTACCTATCAGCAGCGCGTCATCGATATGCAGATGCAGCACCTGGCCAATCACCACGCTGCCGCCGTGCGGTTGGTCGCCAACATCGATGATCTGAAGCACACGGCACTCAAAATGGATCGGGCTTTCTGCCACACGCGGCGGCCTGACCGCAACAGACGGCACCGGCGTTAACCCGGCAAATTCAAACTCATCGATGCTGCCTGGAAGCTCGGCAGACGACAGGTTCATTTTCTCCGCCAGCCCTTCGGTCACGATATTGACCACAAACTCGCCAGTCGCGCGCACGTTGCGCAGCGTGTCTTTGGGGCTGGCATCCGTATCACGAATCATCGGGCAGAAGAGCACTGTAGGGGGGTTGGCGCACACGGCATTGAAGAATGAATAGGGGGCAAGGTTGCTGCGCCCTTCTGCATCGACACTGGAAATCCATCCGATGGGACGCGGCACAATCGACCCGATCATGAGTTTGTACATCGAGCCGGAAGAAATGGAATTCGGTTGAATCTCCATGGGTTAGCGCTCCTGGCAGTTGATCTGAACGGTACTCAAGGGTGAGCACTGCGCGTGAAAAGCGACGTGAGAGACGGCACGAGTACAGCAGCAAGATGAGAATGACGCGATGCAGGGGTTTGCTCCCTGCCGGGGTCATAGGGGCAAAGCCCCTAAACCCTTCAGATCAGTCTTGCGCGTGTACTGGCCGCTGCGCAGAAACACAGCTTGCGCGTGCGCTATTCGACAATCCAGGCGTCCATCGTCCGCGGCTTGCCCACCAGTTCATCAGGCGTGAAGAAATTGGCGACTTCGATCTCGCCATTTTCCACACTGTCTGAGCCATGAACCAGGTTGCGGCTGACATGCAGCGCCAGGTCTCCGCGAATCGTCCCGGCTGCGGCTTCGTTGGGACGGGTTGCGCCAATCGTCTGGCGAGCCGCAGCCACCGCGCCCACACCCTCCAGCGCCATGACCACCACCGGACCGCTGGTGATATAGTCGACCAGCCCGGCAAAGAAAGGCTTGCCGTCGTGTACCGCGTAGTGCTTTCTTGCCAGTTCGTCGCTCACCTGCATCAGCTTCAGCCCTGCGATGCGCAGCCCGCGCACCTCAAAACGGCGGATGATTTCCCCGGTCAGCCCACGCTGTACGCCATCCGGTTTCACGATGATAAGAGTACGTTCCACAGTATCTTCCTTTTGGTTGGATGAGAATTCATGGTCTGAATCAGACCGGTTCGGCACAGAACAAACGGGTCATCTGACCCGTTTTTGTACTTCAACTTCGCCGGATTATAGCAAATTGAGCGCCTTGCGGTAAGTCTCCAGGGCTTCCTGCAGCTTACCCTGGCGCATATAACCGTCTCCCAGAACGCGGTAAACAGCCGGGTTTTTCTTCAGGTTCTCGTCCTTCAGCAGCGAACTGAGATCGCTGATTACCGTTTCCAACTGTGTGTTAGCGCGCACAATCGATTCATAGGCCAGCAGGCTGCCATCAATGTCTCCGCTGCGGTAGCTTTGCCGCGCAGAATCCAGCGCCTGCGAAACGTTGATCGCAGCGGGGGCCACTGACGCCGGGGTGGGGACGGGTACAGGCTGCGCTGCGGGTTTGGGAGCCGCCGGGGCTGGTGCAGGCGCTGCCGCTTGCGCTTCGACCACCGGGGTTTCTTCGCTGTCAATCGTTTCAACCAGCCACTCAGGGACGCTTTCGACCTCGTCGATCCCGGCGCTGCGCAGCCAGTCTGGCAGTTCTTCACCCGTTGGTTCTTCCTCAACCGTGATCGACTCCCGCAGCCAGTCCGGCATATCGTCCGCCATAAAGGCAGCTTCCGCCATGTCTGCGGGGGCTTCGGCCATCTCCACCACCGCATCCGCCGCCACCGGAGCCTGAGCAGCGAACGCTCCCAGCCAATCCGGCACTGCCTGAATCTGGCCAATTGGCAGCTCCGTTTCCAGTGGCAGGTTCGCGTCTGCCAGGCCTTCGTCCGCTTCCAGACCCATCACCGCCTGTTCAACGGGCTGGCGACCGGAGTCCGTTAGCGCTGAAACATACCATTCGGGGACGTTGTTCACATCCAGGGGCCCCATTTTGCGTTCCAGTTCAAACGCTTCGACCCAGGGATCGTTCGGGTCAATTTCGATCTCAGACGTAGCGAGTTTTTGTGGTGAAGCGGCGGGCGCTGCCGGAACTGCCGCGGATTCCTCACGCGTATCGAAGATCGAGTCGAAGCTGAAATGTTCACTTTCCTCGATGTCTTCTTTCAACCAGTCTGGCATATCGACGTCCGGCGGTTCCACAATCGTTTCGACCAGCGGTGTGCTGGCTTCCACCGGTTTGGGTGTTTTTATCTCTGGCGGCGCGCCCACCTGCTCAATCAACCAGTCTGGCAGCTCTGCCTGAACAAGCGCGCCATCTGGCTCATCAATGTAATCCGGCACATCGTTGCGGGATGCGCCTTTTTCCAGCAGCTCGCTCATCCAGCTCACCATATCGTCCTGGGGGACGGCCTGCCCCTTTGCCAGTGCCTGAACGACATCCACGTTCTTGGCAGAGGCGGCTGATGTCTCGACCTCCTGGCCAGAGGCCAGCGCATCCAACCAGCTTGACGGGTCTTCCAGTTGGTCAGAGTCGGTTTCGAAGACGAGGTCATCCTCTTCTTCGGCGTTCAGGAAATCCAGGGGCGACGCGTCCTCTTCATTGCCGAGCGGTGCCTCAAAGGTATAGTCGGTGTAACCTGGCCCGGTCTGTACAGGCGGGCGATCAGGGAACGGGATTTCCATCCCGGCGGGTGTAGTCAGTTCCTCGTCATCCGCACCCTGGCGACGCGCCAGGCTTTCCAGCCATTCCAGAGGATTGGCTTCTGTGGGGACGGCCCGCGCTTGGGGAGCGGCAGGGGCGGCATCCAGGCTGTCCAGCGAGAACTGTTCCAGCCCCGGAATATCGGTCTGAGACTGGGACAGGCTCTCCAACCAGGCCATCGGGTCATCATTACCGACACCTGCACTGGCCCCCAACGGCGCGCTGAGTGCAGACAGATCAAGCTGAGGCAGATCATTGGTTTGCGAACCTGCCGCCAAACTTTCCAGCCACGAGAGGGCATCATCACCGCCGGATGGTGCGGCAGCGACAGGCTCTGGCATGACCGGCGGAGCGGCAGGCGGCGCGGGACGGGCAGCCGGTTCAGGCGCGCGGGGTGCGGCGGGTGTGGGACGCGCGGCAGGGGGTGCGGCCTGTTGGCGCTGCGCCTTGCGCTGCCGTTCCTCTTCCTGTTTCCTTGCCCAGGTGTCGGCATCCATTCCATAAGGGATGTAGCCCGGTTCATCAATCTGTACTGTGCTGGGGTCGATTTCGGCGACCTCCATCACCGTTTCGGATGTAAACCCTTCGCTTGCACCCTGCCGACGTGCAAGGGACTCCATCCACGCCATGATCTGTTCAGGCGTCATTTCGTCGAAGTTCGGCTGCGCGCTGGCGGCAGGTTGTGCGGCAGGCGCTGGAGCGGGCGCGGCGGGCTGAGGTGCGGGTGTTGGCTGGGGAGTGGGGGGTGGCGCGGCAGGCAGTGCGGCAGCGGGGGCAGGGCGAGCAGCCGGCGGTGCAGACTGCATGCGCTCGGCCTTACGTTTGCGCTCTTCTTCCTGCTTCCTGGCCCAGGTTTCTGCGTCCATGCCATACGGAATGTAACCCGGTTCATCAATCTGCACCGTGCTCGGATCGATTTCGGGGACGGCAACTTCGGCGCTGGTCGTAAAGCCTTCATTGGCCCCCTGGCGCTTCGCCAACGATTCCATCCACGCCATTATCTCTTCTGGCGTCATGGAGTCGAAATCGGGTACTTGGTCTGCCATCACTCTTTCCTCTCTTGAAAACCGCGTCACTCAATTATCGTTGAATAAACGCCACGTGGGCAAATCGTTACAATGGTTCCCGTCTTAAGTGTTTGACCCTGGTACAGGTGGCGCATATCCAGACGCCGCAGCAGGTTCTACCAACACGCAGTTTCCGCTGGCGATAACACCTGAGCGAGAGGATCACACCAGCCACAACAATCCCCTCTGGTGGCTGCTGAGGTCTGCTGACGCGGGGATTCAGACTTCCAGACGATCCTCACCGTCACGCTCAGCAGACCTGTGCAGGCAGAAATTTCAACAGAGCCTAATTATCGTCGAAATCCAGCCAGGGCGGCAAGCTCTCATCATCATCTTCAACCGTCGCGGCAGGTGTGCTGCCAGTGCGCGCCAGGCCGTCACGCAGGCGGCGCAGCCACATGGGCGGGCGCGAGAACACAAAGCGGCTGCGCAGCGGTGTTTTTTCGTTTGGCACCGTCGAGGGGGGTCGTGTTTCCTCCTCCACAATCGCGGTAAGCCAGGCGAAATCCCGCGCGCGGGATGTTACAGGCGCAAAGGTTTCTGCAGTCTGCTCTTCCTCAGGCGCATAATCCAGATCCAGGCCAGGCACCATCGCGTTCAGCCAATCCGGAGCATTGGAGGCCGGGGTTGCTTCTACCGCTTCTTCCAGGCCTTCGCTCGGGCTGCCCCAGTCAAAATCGTCACCGATGACCGGCTTCTCTGCCCGAAGTCGTTCGCTGTCCGTAAGGCTGTAGCCCCATTCTTCGCCGTCGTCACCGCCTTCCATGACATCAACGGCAGACAGCCATTCTGGTACATCCTCAGCTTCTTCGTCATCCAGCAGGTCCTCTTCGGCGCTGCTGCCAGCAGGTTTGACTGCCGCCAGCCAATCCGGAACTGCGGTCTCAGCGCCGAATTCGTCCTCTGCATCGCCTTCGCCAACCGCGTCCAGCCAGTCGGGAAGCTGGCGTGTAACAGCGGACTGCACATCGAACTCGGTGACGTGTTCTTCATCCCAGTCACGGGTGATGCCCACATCAGAGCGGGCGGGTTCTGCCTCGCGACTGCCGCCCTGGAATGAATTGCCAACAGAAGCCAGCCAATCCGGGGTATCTGCAATCAGTTCGTCGGCGGCGTCTTCGTCCTCGGTCATCCAGGCAGGTTCCGGCTCTGCATCTTCCGCGTCTTCGTCGTCGCCTATGCCCGACAGCCAGCCTGGGACGGCTTCTTCTTCCTCGGCGTCCGCGGCGTCGCCGCCCATCATCCAGGACGGTGTGGCTTCGGGCTGCGCCGCTTCCTCAAAG
>CAZQIJ010000058.1:0-15061 GCA_964592955.1 uncultured Anaerolineaceae bacterium | reverse complement strand
AGCCAGGGGTTACGAATGTCTGCTCCGCCGCATCGACGGTTGGCGTGAGTGTGGGCTCGTCCGGCGTTGGGGTCACGGTTGGCTCTATGGTGAAGAACAGCGGCGCTTCTTCGCTGGCCGTCTGCGCGAGGTCATCGGTTGGGATCAGCGGCGTTTCGGACGCAGTGAACGCGGTGGCAGCAGGCACTTCATCAACTGCGCTTGTCGCAGTTGGCGCGGCAGGCTGGAGGTCCTCTGGGGTATCAGGCACGGTCTCGAAGGCGGATGGGTCTGGCGTTTCGAGCGCGGATGGCACGGTAGGATTCACCAGCATCGGCGTCTCACTGGGCGCGACGCTCTGAGGCGGTGTTGATGACTCCTGCTCCGGTGCGGAGACCGGTTGAAAGCCTTCATCCGCCGGGCGGTAACAACCCGCCAGCGTGAGCAGTAAAATCATCAGTAGGACGTTACGGCGCATAGGCCATCTCTCCGATTCATACGAAATGCCACGCTAAGCATACACCGAATTGGCCTGCATCGCAAAGCAAATGCAACCTGCGCGGCGGAATTCCGTAATAGTGTGTAGACTGGTGCAAACACAAACCCGCACGCATGCGTTGGGGTCTAGACATGAAGAGGACACACAATGGCAGTAACATCAACATATCGGTTAGCAGATCAGGGGACGCGCCTCGTCGCGCTGATCATTGACTCGATTCTGGTCGGCATCATCGGCGGGATTTTCGGCGCAGACGCACAATGGCTTCTGGGTGGTGTGATGGGCTTCGTGGTGGGCGTCGGCTATCAGTGGTTCTTCCTCACGCGCAACGGCGGCCAAACTCCCGGCAAGATGCTGTTGGGCATTCGTGTGGTCAAGACGGACGGTACCGACCTCACCTTTGTCGATTCGCTGCTGCGCTATGTCGGTTATCTGATCAACTCGCCCATTTTCATGCTGGGCTGGCTGTGGTCTTTCTGGGATCCGATGCGCCAGGGCTGGCACGACAAACTGGCGCGCACCGTCGTGGTGATGGCAGACCGTGAAAGCGCCGACATGGTGACGGTGGGCAAGCGCAAGACCGACGACATCATCTAAAGCACTACTCAGGCACTACAGGTCACCAGGGCGGGTTTTTCCCGCCCTTTTTTGTCCCTGGCGTCAACCACCGTCAGACAAGGTTAGTAGGGTCTGGCGCAGATATGTAAGCAAACCCCGGTGTTGCAGGGGCAGCGCCCCTGAACCCTTCAGATTAAGCCTGTTCTTGTACTACGGCGCATTCGCCAGGCGCAGTTCAAACGGCAGCGAAAGCTGGCAGTTTCCGAAATCGACCAGGGCCTGCCCGCTGATGTAGGAGCCTGCCAGAACACGCAAGGTGTTCTGATAGGTATTGCCAGCGTTATCGACATAGACCGCGCTGTAGACGCCGGGTTCGACCAGGAGATGGGGCACGTCCAGCACGGTCACCGTGTCGCCGCTAACGACCAGGGGCGAGGACCCCGAACTGCTCTCCAGCGTAACGGTTTCGCCGTTGGGACAGGTCGCCGCATTGGTCAGCCAGCGAAACGCCCAACTGCCAGGCGTGGGCTGAACGCCGAGGCCGCGCGGCAGCAGCGATACCGGCAGCGCGCTGACATCCACCAGGTCTATCGGTTCGGGTTCAGACGGCGCAGCCGCCGCCGTTAGCGCGTCATCCAACGGAACGCTGATAGCGGTGCCCGCCGTTGCGGTCCGGGTTTCGTCCTGCGCGGTGACATCGGCCTCACCGTCCAGCAGATTCAGGGTCAGCTCGCCCCCGGCCTCCGCCTGTACAAAGGCCGTACCCTGTAACTCGACCACCACTTCATCCATCCAAAGCGTAATTGAAGCGACACCTTCCGGCGTCTGGATCAACAGCCCGCTGTTTGGGGCTTCTGGGCACGGGGCGTCTTTGCGACCGCTCTCGATGTAAAAGGCCTGCATCACCCCAAACGACGGTGTGGCCTGCGTGTCATCCGGCGAAAGCACGACGAGCCGGTCGAACGCTTCGTCAGCCAGCGCGGGGATTTCAGCGCGGCGCACCCAGCCATCCACCGCCGCGGACTCCTGGAGCGACGAGGGGCCGCCGCTGCGAACACGCAGCCACAGCCCGTCTTCACTGCGCCCGGCCACGATGAGCACGCCGTCGTCCTGTGTGAGCGTGCGCTGCACCGTGCCTGCGGGACGATCCCACAGCGCCGCGGCCACCGCCTGCACCGACGGCATCGCGCTTTCAAGCTGTGTGTTGCCAAAGAGGAGGAAAACAGTGTCTTCTGCCTGTGTATCTGCCGTTGGCGTACCCTCTGCCGTGTCCACGCGCACCTGCATCAGCGCCACGCCCCAGGTGCGGTTGAGGATGTCCATCGCGCTCAGGCGCAGGGTCTCGATATCCGCCACAGAGACGATGTCACCGGGATTGGTGAAGCGAAATGTGGTGACGTTGGCGAACGGTTCGGCTTCGAGCACATTGTTTCCATAACAGGCTTCGTTCTGGCTGGTTTCGGCACAGATGTCCTCAACAGCATCCAGAGCAAGCTGGACGATGGCGGGGCAGTCATCCTGAGCGTGAGCCTGAACAGTGACCCCCACGAACACGAGTAAAAACAGTCCAATGCTTTTCATCTGCGAACAACCTCATTCGATTTCGGTACGACTCATGGTGATGCACCTGAAGCGCTGCCCAGCGCTGGTTGCTGCGCAGCACACAGCGTAAAAGCAGGTGCCTGGTGCAGGAAACGCTGCCATTCGTCAGGGCGCAGATCACGGTTGGCGATGCTGCACGCGCGCTGCGCCCATGCGTCAAGTGACACCGACCAGCGCTTGATAACGCCGTCACGCGCACCTGACACCAGTTCCTGGCCATCGGGCGTGAATTTCAGCACATTGACCCAATCCGTGTGGCCGGTGAGCGGTGCGCCCAGCAGCAGCCCGGTTTCAACATCCCACAGCATGACGCGCGCGTCCGTGCCGGACGATGCCAGCAGCGTGCCATCCGGGCTGAAGGCGACCGCCAGCACGCGCTGCCCGTGCCCGGTGAGGGGTTCACCGACGGGGATTCCATCGGAAGTCCAGAGGCGAACGGTTTCATCACGGCTGGCAGACGCCACAAGACGGCCATCCGCGCTGATATCCACACTCAGGACGCCGTCCGTATGCCCTTCCAGCCGGTGCCTGATTCCGTCTGCATCAAAGAGCGCAATCGTGCCATCGAGGCTGCTGGACGCCCATATCCCGTTACGATAGGCCAGGGCAGTGATGCGATCCCCATGCAGTGCCAGCGGTTCGCCAATGCGCGTTCTGCGGGTCACATCCCACAGGGTAGCGCTGCCGCTGCCACCCACTGCCAGCACGGTCTGCCCGCTGCGGGTGCCAAAGGCGAGGCTGAAGATGGTGTCGCCGGTCAGAAAACCGCCGACCTGTTCACCATCCTGCCACAACAACACCTGCCCGTCGGTACTGGCAGAGGCCAGCAGGCCGCTGTCTGGATCGTGCGCGAGGCTGGTGACAAAGGTCTGGTGACCGGCCAACCGTGCAGGTTCACCAGTGCCAGCCGCGCGCGGCCAGAGGTAGAGATCGAAACTGGTGCCGCCGGGGATGTTGCTGCCTGCCGCAGCGATGCGGTCTTCCAGGACTGCCAGCGCCAGCACCGCTTCGGTTTGCTGGCCGATGCTCTCGCTCAGCCCGGAGGTGCCGCCCAGATCCCAGACGGTGAGTGCGGTGGAGGCCGCCAGCACTGTCTGGCCATCCAGCGCGACGCTCCACACAGAAGCCGGCTGCGCCAGACGGGTGACGAGCTGGCCATCTGAAGCCTGCAGCACGCGCACAGCGCCATCTGTGCCGCCGGTGATCAGAAAGCGGCGGTTGGCGCTGACGCGTAAATCGCGCACCCATACATCCTGCCGCAGGCGCTGCACGGGTTCGCCTTCGCGCCAGCGCATGATGAGACCGTCGGAATCGGCTGAGAGCAGATCTTCGCCGTCAAACACGAGCCGCCACACCCAGTTGCCGTGCCCTTCGTAAACAGCGGTTTCTTCCAGGCCAGCAGCGCCAGACGCGCGCCCCGGCACAACCTGCCAGCGGCGAATGCGATTATCGCCGCCGCCAGTCAGCAGCGCGCTGCCATTCGGTGTGAAGGCTGCCGCATAAAGCCCGTCCTGGTGCGCCTGTGTGGTGTAGGCCTCACCGCTCGCCACCGTCCACAGGCGCAGCAGCCCATCCTCGTCGCCAGAGGCCAGAAGCGTACTCTGGGCATTGTAGGCCAGCGCCCACACGTTCTTGGGGTGCGCGGTGCCGTCCTCGCCCAGGGGCGTGTGGCTGCCGTCTTCCAGCGACCATATCCACACGGTGCCGTCTGCGGCAGCAGAGGCAAGCTGGCTGCCATCCGGCGAAAACGCCAGCGCGTTCACCTCGCGGTCGTGCTGGCCCAGCGCGCGCGGCTCCAGTGTCGTCTTGTCCCACAGGATCACGCGGCCATCGGCCCCGCCAGAGGCCCACCACGCGCCATGATGCTCTACGGCGCGCACAGCGTCGCTGTGCCCGTGCAGATAGCGAATCAGGCGCTGGTCAGCCTGCAAGGCGCGCAGCAGACTGGTGCGCGCTTCAAATGTCGGGCTGGTGCGGTAGGCGGCCATGCTGAGGAGCAGCGCGCGGTCTGTGGGCTGGTCGTTGGCAATAGCCGCAATCTCTCGCGAGCGCGAAACACGGCTTTCCAGGTTAGCGCGGTCACGTTCATAGAGGGCGGTACTGCGTTCGCTTACCGCCAGCACTGCAAACATCGAAACAGCCACAAGCAGCACCACGAGCGCCGCAATGACCAGCACGGTTCGGCGGGTGGCGCGCCTTTCCAGCGCTGCGCTGGCGCGCAGGAAGGCGCGTTCGTGGTCGCTGAGGGTGATGTTTTGCAGCGCGCTGAACTGTTCGAGGCGGGCACCGCGCGCCAGGTAGCTGGCATCGCGGTCCTGGCGCTGCCACAACGCGGCGGCGGCGGCCAGTTGATTCTGCACGCGCAGTTGGTCGCGGTTCGCGGTCAGCCAGCCGCGCAGCATCTCCCATTCGCGGATCAGCGCTTCGTGGGCGATTTCGACGGTAGGCTCGCGGGTTTCGGGGTCATTATCGAAGGTCAGCAGGCGCGATTTCACAAAGGCTTCGAGGATATCCCGCACCAACTGCGGCGTTTCCGGCATCATCGAGGTCAGCTCGGTAAGGCGCGCACGGCGGCGCGTATCTTCTGTGCCTTCACCCAACGTGACCAGCCGCAGAAAGATCTGGCGAATGCCGCGCTGGGAATCAGGCGGGTGCTGTGCATACACTTCGTCCGCACGGCGGGCCAGCATACCAAACACCCCGCCGCGTGCGTAGTAGTCTTCCAGGCGCAGCACGGCACCCTTGCGGCGGTCAAAAAGCTCGGTGAGGGCATACTGAAGCAGCGGCAGCGCGCCCGGCTGCTGGCTGATTTCCTTGATCAGTACAGAGACCAGCCCACCCTCAACACGCACACCCACACGGCGGGCAGGCTCCACAATGGCCCGTTCGATTTCGTCTGCCGTCAGCGGGATCACCACCTCTGTGCGGCTGCGGATCATCGGGCCGAGGGTGGCAGAGCGCAGGGGGTGGTCGTAAAAATCGGCGCGCAGTGTGATGACGATCTGTACGCGGGAGTCTGGATCTGTGGTCATCGCGTTAAGACTGGCGAGAAACGGCTCGCGCTGCTGGCATGCCGGGGCAAAGACCTCTTCGAACTGGTCAATGACCAGCAGCAGGTCGCCACCATTGGGTAGGATCTCCGGCACGACTTCCGCGACTGCATGCGGCAGCAGCGCTGCATGCGGGCTGCTGCCGTTCGCACCGTGGAGTGCGGACAAAGGACGTGGCGCAATCTGCGTCAGTTCCGCCAGGAGGTTTTCCACCGGTGTGGTGCCTGGCGTCATCTCCACGACAAACCAGCGGGGATCCTGTTTAAGGGCCGGAATCAGCCCGGCCTTAACCACACTGGATTTGCCGCTGCCGCTGGGACCCACAACCGCCAGAAACCTGCGGTAAGGCGCATCAGCCGTCAGGCGTGTGATGAGATGCTGTGAAAGGCTTTCGCGCCCGAAGAAGTTCCCCGCATCCCCTTCTTCGAAGGCGCGCAGGCCGCGGTACGGGTTCGGGACGATGAGCGCATCGCTGAACGGTGTGATCGCCAGCGTTTCGTCCTGCACATACGGTGCGACGACTTCGTTGAACTGCGCGGCAAAGCTTAAGGCATCGGGATAGCGATCTGCCGGGTCTTTGGCGGTCGCCCGTTTGAGCACGCGCATCAGCTCGCCGGGGAGCTGCGGGTTGAGATCCGAAAGTGAAGGCACCTTCAGCGGCGGCAGCGCCTGGCGGGTCTGGCGGGTAAGCAGGGTGGTATACGAGTCGCCTTCTGTGAGGAACGGATGCGCCCCGGCAAGCGCCTCGTAAACGATCAGCCCCAGGCTGTAGATATCCGTTTGCTGCGTAATGGCGCGGTTCATAATCTGTTCGGGAGAGGCATAGGCCGGGGAACCGGTTTGGACCGTTTCATCTGGGGCGTCCGTCACGGTACGGGCAATGCCAAAGTCTGCGAGATAGGTGTTGCCAGCTTCATCCAGCAGGATATTCTCAGGCTTCAGATCGCGGTGGACGATGCTGGAGCGGTGCGCCAGGGTAAGCGCCGAGGCAATCTGTGCCAGCATATGCGCCGTGAAGCGTAGTTCGAGCGCCCCCCGTGACCTGAGGAGATCCCGCATGGTGCCACCGCGCAGCCAGCGCATAACCAGGTATGCGCCCTCCGGCTGACGCCAGTAATCGTAAAGCGGCACGATGTAGGGATGTTCCAGCCGTGCGACAAGCCGCGCTTCGCTCTCGAAGTTGCGGATGAATTCCGGGAGATTTGCCAGCGCAGGCAGAATGAGCTTAAGCGCCACATCGCGGTTAACGCTCGGTTGGTAGGCATGATAAACGCGGGCGAACCCCCCTTCGCCAATCAGTTCACGCAGTTCATAACCTTTGATCCAGCTTTCAGGGTTCGACAAGCTCACATGCTCTCCATCCATCGATTCCGTACCCCCTGTGTGACGCAGGCTGTGCAGGCCGGTTGGCGCTACTTAAAAAGCACCTGAAGGGTAAGTTCGCCCAGGCGAATCTCATCGTTGCGGTTCACAATCACTGCCTCGCCTGGCCGCAGCCGTTCACCGTTGATATACGTCCCGTTGGTGCTGTGCAGGTCGGTGAGGTAGAGAAAGCCGGTGGAAACGTGCAGGCGCGCGTGCCGCCGCGAAACCCCTTTGCTCTGATCTCCAAAGGGGGTCATGTCCAGCGTGGCACGCCCCAAAATCGCGGAGTGTTCCGCGTCGAGCTTCAGGCGCTCCACCGCGTCATTAATGAACAGCACAACCTCTTCCGTGTCGTGATAGACTGTGGTGGTCACCGGCTCATAGCTGGCCACAATCTGTCGGATCTGCTGCTCATCAAGCTGCTTGGTGGTCATGGTGGGGACTGCAAAACTGTCTGCGGCATTAACCCAGTCCATCGCCGTTTTGGTATCGATGAAGGCTTTTGTAACAATGCGTGGGTTACGATCTTCACGGTTATACTTGCGCGCCAGTTCGCCAGACGACGAACTGGAAAGCACAACAGCAAGGCGGATCCGCAGCATGGGCAGCTCTTCAAAAACTGTCGCGCATTGTTTGCGCCAGTAGTCCGTAAAGCCGATGCTGAACAGGTTGCGGTTGGTCAGTACAAGATAGGGCATACTCACCCCCGGATGAGAAAGATCATAGACCAGGCGCAGCGGTTCAGGTTTCTGCCAGGACCGCAGAATCTGCGCGAGGTCTTCGCTCCAGTGAATCAGAATTGGAAGGGTCACCGTTGATAAGCGATAGAGCAGCACGGTATCGCTTTCCAGCCATTCGCGTACCAGATGTGGGGTTACTTGTTCCATCATTGAACTCACTCACCATAATCTAGTGTTAACTTTAGTCTGAAACGCCAAAGGCGCAACCGTGAAGCGTCTGTTAAACAAATTCGTAACTGCTCAGGCCACTTACCCCAATTACGCTTAGCCGCTGACGCGGCTAAAAATGCTTGCCAGGCTGCGCTACCTTTTGTGAGAAATGGTCAAACTTTTAACTTTTGACCGCAAACGGTCAAAATTAAAAGTTTTTGATCCAACTTTTTACAAAAAGGTGGCGGGGGGTTTGGGGGCAGCGCCCCCCAACCGCCTGCCTGAGTAGTTACCCTTGCGCTTGAACCTGGGCGGCGAAACCCGGCTTCAGGCGTCCCCACACGGTGCCATTTGGGTTTACAATCAAAGAGGTTTCGCATTCTGGGATGAACCAGGATCACGGAGGACAGGCATTGTTGAACCTGATCGAACTGAAACATGTGCGCAAATCGTACCAGCTCGGCGGCGAGGAAGTCCACGCGCTGAAGGGCGTCTCACTCACGGTCGAGCGCGGCAAGTTCGCCGTCATTGAGGGGCCAAGTGGATCCGGCAAAACGACGCTGCTGAACCTCATCGGCGGCCTGGAACCGGCAGACGGCGGTGAAGTGACCGTGGACGGCCACAACGTCGCACGGTTGGATGACCGCGCGCTGACAGATTACCGGCGCTTCAAAGTGGGGCTGGTATTCCAGTTCTTTAACCTGATCCCCTCGCTGACAGCGCTGGAAAACGTGCGCTTCGCGGCGGAACTGGTGGGCAGGCAGGCGGCAGATCCGGACGAAATGCTGGCGCTGGTGGGCCTGGAATCGCGCAGGCACCATTATCCGGGGCAGCTTTCTGGCGGGCAGCAGCAGCGCGTGGCCATTGCGCGCGCGCTGGTGAAGAACCCCGCGCTGGTACTGGCAGACGAACCCACAGGCAGCCTGGACACAGAGACGGGCCAGGAAGTGCTGCGCGTGATGCGCCGCATCAACCGTGACCGCGGGCAGACCTTTGTCATCGTCACGCACAACAGCGCCATCGGCAAGGTGGCAGATACGGTCATCCGCATGAGCAGCGGCGAACTGCTGGGTGTGGAAGCCAACGCCAACCCGCTGTCTACGCAGGAGATCACGTGGTAAGGATGAAAACACTACGCGCGAAACGCTTTGGGGATCTGCGCGCCCAGCGCGGCGCATTCCTGGCGGTATGGTTCACGGTTTTCCTCGGTCTTACCTTCTACGGCTCAACCTACCCGGCAGGCATCGCCATGATTGCCTCCATCAACCAGGCTTATGCCACACAGCATTTTGCAGATTTCACCGCGCGCTTTGACCCGCACCCCGCCGAAGCGGTCGTGGCCGCCGTCAGCACCATTGACGGCCTGGATCGCGTTCAGGGGCGGCTCTCGGTGGATGCCGGGCTGGCGCTGACCCCCACCAACCGCATCACCGTGCATCTGCTGTCGCTGCCAGATGACGCCCCGGCCGCGGTCAATGATGCGCTGGTGGTGGCTGGCCAGCCCCTGCGCGCAGATGGCGACCTGCTCCTGCTCAAATCCTTCACCGATTATCATCGCATCGCGCCCGGCACCGTCCTGCAGGTGGGCATCAACGGCGAAGATCGTCCGCTGCGCGTCACCGGGACGGTGTTCACGCCGGAGTATCTGGTGGCCGGGCAAAGCCCCATGCTGCCGTTCCCACAGCCGAACGCGTTCACGGTTGGCTATATGCGCTACAGCGACCTGGCCGCCTGGATCGGCCACAGCGGGCAGGTTAACGAACTCGCCGTTACGCTGGTGCCCGGCGCAAACGCCACCGCGGTGCAGGCGGCGCTGCAAAGCGCACTCGCACCATTTAACCCGGAGTACCTCTACAGCCGGGTGCAAACCGCCAGCGGCGGCGTGATAGACGCCAACATCCGCGGCAACATGGCCATTGCGGGGTTTTTCTCTGCCACGTTCCTGGTCATCAGCGGCCTGGTGATGGCGGTGCTGCTGGCACGCCTCATTGAGGGCGAGCGGCGGCGCATAGGCACCATGCGCGCGCTGGGGCTAACGCGCCGCGAAACAACCCGCCATTATCTGGGCTACCCGCTCATCATCAGCAGCACCGGGGCCATCGCGGGATCGCTGGCCGGTTATGTGGGTTCGTATCTGGTCGCCGCGTTCTTCATCGGCACGCTGACCAACGGCACGCTGCCCTATTTTACCAACAGCCCGCAGTGGCTCTACATCGTTTTCGGCATGGTGACCATGTTGGTGCTGGCGCTGCTGGCCGGTGCCCTGCCGGCGCTCGCCGCCGCGCAAACTGACCCAGGCCTGGCGCTGCGTCCGGTCACCCCCAGGGGGATGGGCGCACACGCACGCCTCAGTGTGCCGGGGCTGCCCCTGGCGGCTCAGTAGGCGCTGCGCAACATCATTCGCGCGCCCTCGCGCAGCCTCAACACGCTGCTGGGCGTGCTGCTCGGTGCCACCGTCGTCATCGCGGCCAGCGGCCTGGCAGACAGTATCCTGCGCGTTAACCGCGTGCAGTTTGCCGAAGGGCTGCGCTATGACTTCCAGGTGACGTGGAACACGCTCTCGGCAGAGCCTGGGCAGATGGCGCTTGTGGAAGCAATCCCCGGCGTGACCGAGGTGCAGGCCGCGCTCATCGGCCCGGTCACCGCGGCGGCAGGCCAGCGCACCCTGGCGACGTTTGCCATCAGCGCCACACCAGGCTCAGATTTCCTGCGCTATGAGCACCTGGACGGCAGCGGCTTTATGACCGGCAGCGATGCGGTGTGGGTCGGCCATAACCTCAGCCGCGTGTTGGGTGTGGGCGTGGGCGATACGCTGCAAATGACGGCACTCGGCCAGATGCACGAAGCCCGCATCGCCGGGATCATCAATCAGGGCGTGGGCAGTCTCGTCTACATCCCCACACCGCTCATGCGCTCCTGGATTCCGGGCGGGCTGCCGCTGGTCAATGCGGCGTTCGTGCGGGCAGAACCCGCCTCCCACGACGCCGTCCGCGCCGCGCTGGTGGCGCTGCCCAACGTCCTCGCGGTAGAAACCATTGCCTTCACCACGCGTGATATGTTCGATTACATGAGCCTGTGGGTGAACTTCTCCTACGTCTTCGCCGCCTTCGGCATGGTGCTTACGCTGGTGGTGGTCTTCAATACCATCAGCGTGAACCTCATCGAGCGCCACGAAGAACTGATGATCATGCGCACCACCGGCGCGCGCCTGCGCGAAATCGGGGCGGCGGTCGCCTGGGAAACGCTGTCGCTGGCGGCGCTCGGTATCGCGCTCAGTGTACCGCTGGGGCTGTGGGTGCTGGCGCTGCTGCTGGCCAACTATGAGCTGGATTTCTTCGGCATGCTCAACGTGGTCGAGGCGCGATCATTCGCGGTGGTTTTCGCCGGAATCGTGCTGGTGATCCTGCTGGCGCAAAACCTCAGTATGCGGGGTCTGCGGCGCAGCGACCTGGGAGCCACCAGCAAGACGCTTTCGATGTGACGCGCCAGCGCCTCGCGCTGCACTGGTGCGTAACCCCTCGCCGGGGGACGAGGGCATAGGTCGCAAACAGGGTGCGTGTTTCCGCCGCACACACGTACAGCAGCACACGAAAAATGACGGGGTGCAGGGGGCTTTGCTCCCTGCCGGGGTCACAGGGGCAGCGCCCCTGACCCTTCCGCAGTATCTTCGCTCATGAATTCACGTTCTTCTTCGCTTAGGGTCACACGGGCAGCGCCCCTGACCCTTCCGCAGTATCCCTGTTCCTGGATTTAGCGCGTGTCCCCCGCGCTGCGCGCACTGCGCGGAACCCGCAGGCAGAAATCCGAACCCGCATGCAGGCTGCTGGTGAAGGTGATGCTGCCCCCCAGCAGGTCCGCCACTTCGCGCGCCAGGCTAAGCCCCAGCCCCATGCCCCGTGTCTCCGCAGTGTTCCAGCCGCGATGAAACGCATCGAAGATCCGCGCTTTCTCGTCGTCCGGGATCCCTATGCCTTCGTCAGCAATATTGATGCACACATGGTCGCCATCGGCAGCACACCGCACAGTCACCGTGCTCGTATCCAGCGAGTATTTGACGGCGTTAGAGAGCAGATAGCCGATGGCCGACCGCAGAAGCTGCGGGTCGCTGCTGACGTACCGCACAGCGCTGTCTACGTCCAGCACGAACCGCTGCGCGGTGTCGTGGTAAACGCGCAGCAGCTTCCACAGGTCTTCGCACAGCATATGCATGTCGATGATCTCGGATCGCGGATTGGTGCGGTGGCCGCGCATGATCAGGTTGATGTCGTTCAGCATTTCCACCAGCGCCCTGATCTCCTCGCGGATCTGGCGCATATAGGTCGCGCGTTGTTCTGCGGTGATGCGCTGCGCGTAGGTGTCCAGCAGGTCAATCGACGTAGAGATCACCGCCAGCGGCGTGCGGAACTCGTGAGCGATGCGCAGCATCATCTTGCTCTTCAGGTAGCTCATCGCCTGTTCTTTTTCAAGCTGCGTGCGGATCTCCTGCATCTTGCGGCGTTCGGTCACATTAACGTGACTCGTCAGTATCGCCCTGCGGCCCTGATACGTGATCGGTTGGGACTCCGACAGAATTTCGACCGGGCCTTCTGGCAGGCGCAGCACGAACGCGTGCGGTGTTGTATGAAGACCCTGGCGTAGCTGTGCCAGGCGCAGGTCAGAGTCACGCAGTGCCTCTTCCGAAAGCACGTCCTCCCAGAACTCGCGCGTGTTGCGGTCGGCTTCACGCCCGTTGAGGATACGCGTCTCTTCCGTGTTGACGTACAGCACATCGAGCGTGTCCATATCCAGCACGGTAATACCCACCGGGATCGCCTCTACAAGCTGCCTGAAGCGCACTTCGCTTTCCGAAAGCGCGTCCTGAATCTGGTAGTGGGCGGTCACGTCCTGGCAGATGCCCAGAATCCGCAGCGGGCTGCCGTCTGCGCTGCGCTCCAGAATGGTTTTGTGCGTGCGCAGCCAGCGCCATGTACCATCGGTGTGCAGCAGGCGTATGGTGAATTCAACCGCCTGGGCTTCGGGTTCCTCCCACCAGATTTCGCTTGTGAACCGGGTGCGGTCTGCTTCATGAAGGTAGGAGAGCGCTTCGTCCAGCGAGAGCGCCAGCGCACGTTCGCGGGTAAGACCGGTGAGCCGCTCGACCTGCGCGTTGATGTAAAGCAGGTGTTCTTCGCGCACGCCATAGATAAACGCCATATCTGGCAACAAATCCAGGATATCGGCCCAGGCCATACAGTTGCGGTGATGCGCTTCGAACAGCGCAAGCAGATTCTGGTAAGAGTCTTCGTCACGGCTGGCAGCGCGCATTGCCTGGATCAGCTCAGCAGTAAGGTTCACCGGATTAACCTCGGGGTTGAGCACGTCACTTTCCGAATGCATCTGTGTAAGTATACCGCACAGCACGCGGTAAGTGCCAGAATCACTGAGAAATTCTAACCTATCTTATATCCATCTCGATAGACTTCAATAACCATACATGTCCATATCTACTTACCGGAAATTACACAGGGGTATTACTCCCGGCCACCCGTGTAACTGCTCAGCCCTGTTTTGCGTGTGAAGCACTCATCCCCCGCCCCTTCTCCCTGCGGACCGCGGGGCTGAAGGGCTTCACACGCCATACCCTGCCGGAGTAGTGATGATGCGACAACTCCACTATAATGCGCTGTAACGCTGGGTAATGAAAGGTGAACTTCTGTATGGGAACGAAGCTCAGAACAGCACTGCTGGTACTCATACTGCTGCTGCTGCCATTTGCAGCCGCACAGGCGACGGATTTTATCATTGCAGTAGGATTTGTGGAGACGACGATTACCGATCAGATCAGCGCCGCCACAGCGCTGGCAATGGCACCGGATGGTCGCATCTTCATCGCGCTGCAAGGGGGCGAGATGCGCGTGGTGAAGGACGGTGTGCTGCTGCCCACCCCGGCGATGGATCTCGATGATCCGCAGTACGGGCAGGGGGTCAATGCCATCGGCGAACGCGGCTTCATCGGCATCACGGTCGATCCGGCGTTCGCTTCCAATAACTACATCTACGTCCACTACACCACCAACAGCGACCCCACGCGGGCGCGCGTGAGCCGTTACACCATGAGCGGCGACGTGGTCGTCCCCGGCAGCGAGACGCTGCTGCTGAAGCTTGACCCGCTAAGCGCCACCAACCACAATGGCGGCGCGCTGCACTTCGGGCAGGACGGCAAACTCTACATCGCGGTTGGGGAAAACGCCGTAACTGCCAATTCTCAGACGCTGACGAACCTGCACGGCAAACTCCTGCGCATTAACCCGGATGGCAGCATCCCCACCGATAACCCCTTCTACACCTCAGCCAGCGGCAAGAACCGCGCCATCTGGGCCTACGGGCTGCGCAACCCCTACACCTTCGCCGTGCAGCCGGGCACCGGCCTGATGTTCATCAACGATGTGGGCGCGGGAACCTGGGAAGAAATCAACCAGGGCATCGCAGGCGCAAATTACGGCTGGCCAGAGACCGAGGGCGAAACGACGAACCCAGAGTTCGTGTCTCCGCTGTACGCCTACGACCATAGCGGGGGAAACTGCGCCATCTCTGGCGGGGCGTTCTATAACCCGACAACCGTCATGTTCCCGGCGGACTATGTGGGGCAGTACTTCTTTGCCGATTTCTGCGGAGACTGGATCAACGTCTATGACCCGGACACCGATACCACAGCGCAGTTCGCCATCAACACCGCGCCCAACCCGGTCGATCTGCTCTCCGCGCCGGATGGTTCGCTGTACTATCTGGCCCGCAGCGGCCTCTACCGCATCACATTCGACCAGAGCACGCCGGGCACAGAGCTAGTGTCCAATGGCGGTTTCGAGGTGCGCTCCAGCGATGTGAACCGCTTCCCGGCGTCCTGGACCGCCACCAACATGCCCAAGAAAAGCAAGATCCGCTGCGATACCGAAGAAACCACCTACGCCCACAGTGGCGAGTGCGCCTTCCAGTTCAAGCGCCCCACCAGCGGCAAGTCGCAGCTTCAGCACGTCATGCGCCCCACCGGTATCGGCACGGACGACGCGCTGCTGGCCAGCGCCCACGTCAAAGCGACCGGCATTCCAGCGGACTCGTTCTCCATCCGCATCGTGCTGTTC
>CAZQIJ010000057.1:1636-15301 GCA_964592955.1 uncultured Anaerolineaceae bacterium | reverse complement strand
TCATCGTGTCAAACGATACCGGGTAGACATCCACACCGTATCGCCCCAGCATAACCACATCGTAGCTGGCGTTGTGCGCCACCTTGCCGACAGACGGATTCGTGAGCGCCGGTCGAATAGCATCCAGCACGCGCTGCATGCTGAGCTGCGCCGCGCCATCGTGCCCCACCGGAATGTAATAACCGCGCGTGCCATCCACCGCCAGCGCGATGCCGACAAGCTCAGCGGCCATCTGGTCTGTGCTGGTTGTTTCGGTATCAAACGCGATCTGCTGTGCCTCACTGAGCACCGCCACCATCTCACCCAGGGTCTGCTCATCGCGCACGATGACCGTTGTCACAACCTGGTTCGCGGCGGTCGGCGCGGCAAAATCCATCATTCGCGCATAGTCGGGATCGTCCACCGCAAGCCCAGAGTCAAACGCTTCGTCGTTGAACATCGTCCTGGCGCGCGGCGTTTTCAGCCGGATCACACGATCCCGGTGCGACCGGAATTCGAGCTGGTCGAAGACGCTCAGCACCGAGTCCAGTTCAAAATCATGCGCGACGCACTTCTCCAGTTCAAGCCTCAGCGGCAGATCGAGCTGCAAGGTGGCCAGTTTCTGGCTCAGGTACGCGCTTTCCTGCCCTTCAAGCAGCTTCTTCTGCTGCGCGCCTTTAATCAGCGCACTGTTGGCATAGATCCCATCCAGCGTCTCGTAGGTTTGCAGCAGGGTGAGTGCGCCCTTTTCGCCGATGCCTTTCACGCCGGGGATGTTATCTGACGCATCGCCCATCAGCGCCTTCATATCGACCCACTGGTCAGGCCGCACCCCGTATTTTTCGCTGAAACGTGCGCTGTCGAAGACTTCATCTTCGCCCTTGAATGTGGGAAGCTGCACCGTGACGTGTTCTGTGAGAAGCTGAAGCAGGTCACGGTCACCGGTGATGATGTGGACCCGCGCGCCCTGTGCCAGCGCCTGCTGCGTCACCGTCCCGATGACATCATCGGCTTCATAACCTTCCAGCGCCAGGCGCGGGATGTTGAAGGCCGTAACGACTTCTTCAATGCGCGGGATCTGCCGTTCAAGGTCAGTGTCCATCTTCTGGCGCGTGCCTTTGTACGCACTGTAAAGTGTATCGCGCCCGCTCATGCCCATGTCGAACGCCACTGCCAGGTAATCTGGCCGGTCCTTCTCCAGGATATCCAGCAGCAGGCGTGTGAAGCCGAAGACCGCGTTCGTTGGCTCGCCGCTGCGGGTGGTGAAACCTTTCACGTTGAGCGCGAAGTACTGGCGGTAGGCTACGGCATAACCGTCAATCAGAATGAGGACAGGACGCATGACCTTGCCTTTCGGGTGCGTTTCGTCTCGGTTTATTCATGTTCAGCGGTCCTTCTGGCGAACATCTGAGCGAATTATAGCACACCCGCGCGAATTGCACAGCACTACCCCGCGTAGGAGACGCGCCACACATGCCCATAGATGAAATCCGCCACCACCAGCGAGCCATCCGGCGCGATGGTGATATCTACCGGGCGGATGAGGCCGGTGACGAATGGCTCTGGCACGAATGCGGCGCGGGTTTCCGGGTCGGTGGGCAGGGTTCGCGGATCAATGCGCACCACGCGCTGGCCGTTCGCTACGCCGTTCCACAACACCACAAACAGGTCATCAAACATATCCTGCGGGAACTGCGTGGCTGTATAGGCTGTGAGGCCGCGCGGCAGGGTATAGGGTGGAAAACTCAGCAGGTCAGCGCGGATCTCGATACTGTAATTGCGCAGCGGGCATTCCGCGCAACCGCGTTCGCGCCAGTAGGGCCAGCCATAATGCCCGCCAGGAACGAGCGCCAGCACACGGTCACCCGGCCCTTCGACGATACCGTTGTCGGTCGCGTAGTACTGCCCGGTGGAGTCGAACGTGAGATCATAGGGGTCACGCAGCCCCTGCGCAAACACACTGACTTCGCCGGTGTGCGGCTGGATGCGCAGGATGGACGCCTCATAGGGATGAAGCTCTGCGTAACGCCTGTGCTGCGGGTCAGCGGGTTCGAGGTGATCGGTGAGCGCCCCCACTGCCAGGTAGAGGTAACCATCCGGGCCGAAGATCAGCCCGCTGGGTTGGCTGCCCACCACACTGAAACAGCACGGCAGATCATCCAGCACCGTCTCGGTTTGACCATTCGGCAGCACGCGCCACAGGCCACCCGCCCCGCTCAGGGTCACACGGCCACTCACATACAGCACATCGGTGCCGGGCTGGAATGCCAGCCCAACCGGAGACACAAAAGCAGCGCTATAACGGGTGCTTCTACCGTCTGCATCCATCGCGTAAACCGCACCGCTGCGCGTGCCGTTTTCGAGGATCGTCGCATACAGGCGTCCGTCTGGCCCATAGGTCATCTGCATCGGCTGGCCGGGATACTTTCCCACGTGCGACAATGTGTATCCCTGGGGTACGCGAATGCGCGCATACCACCCTTCGAGGTCATCTTCACACGGGAAGTCTTCGCAGCTCCAGCCTTCGGGGGTCGTCACCGCTGCCGCCGAACTGCCAGAAGCCGCAGGTGCGCCCGCCGCCGAAGGAGCCGTCAGCGTCAGCAGTGGCAGCGTTGGCCGGGGCGTGGGCGATAGTGTGGGTGAAGCAGTTGCCGTCGGCGCGGGTGTCTGGGTGGATGTTGGGCTGGGTGTTCGTGTAAGGGTGCGGGTGGGTGTGTGCGTGCGCGTATAAGTCGGCGTCAGCGACGGTGTGGCGCTGTAGACCGGAGCATTCGCCTGGACCGGCGCTGTGGTGGCGCTGAACCCCTGTGTGGTGGCAGTCTGGGTCTGGCAGCCTGTGAGGGCGAAAAACGTGGCGACGACGAAGCACACGACACAATACAGACGAGGCAGCATAACCTATTCCTGACACAGCCCAAAATACAGCCATTCTACCGGAATTGGCCAGGCGCAGGAATAGGGAATCGCGGTGCGCTACAACAGGCTCTCCTGCTGTGGCGGGGACAGTGGCAGAATGCAGTCCGGGCTGTCGTTGGCCGGGCTGTTGACCAGCTTAGAGACTTCGTAGGCATCCATGCGCGCTGCTGGGAAGGGCTGAAGCAGCGGCATAAGCTGGGGAGCTTTCATCTCGTCGGCAGAAAGCCACGTGCTGTAATCCTCCGGGCGCAGGATGACAGCCATACGGTCATGATAACGGCTCACAAGTTCGTTCGGCTCGCCGGTTAGGATCGTGGCGGAGAAAATTTCGTCTCCCTCTGGGCTTTGCCAGTGTTCCCACAAGCCGGCAAAGGCGAACACCGGTTCATCTTTCAGGTGAATGTAGAGGGGCTGCTTGTTGGTTTTTGCCCACTCATAAAAACCGGTCGCCGGGATGAGGCAGCGGCGGCGCGCGAACGCCGCCCGAAACGTGGGCTTTTCGTGCGCGGTTTCGCTGCGCGCGTTAAAGGTCTTGTTGGCGATGCTGGTGTCTTTTGCCCAGGGCGGGATTAACCCCCAGCGGTAGAAATTCAGCGTGCGCGGTTCTTTGTTGGTGATAACCGGGATAGGCTGCGATGGCGCAATATTATACCGCGCGGGCAGGGTAGGCACGCTGTCAAGATCAAATGCCTGTTGAATGACCTCTGGTGAGGTCGCCAGCACAAAACGACCGCACATACTGCTACTTCTTCGCCGGTTTGCCCAGTTCAGTGACCTGGCGCAGCAGCGCGATAGCGGCCAGTGCCAGCCCAATCGCCTGCCCGGTGGGGATGCTGTTGGGTTTGCCGCCGTTACGCGCGGCCTCTTCTTCGGCAGCGCGGGCATACAGGTACGCGCCAATCAGGCCGAAAATGGTACCGATCACACCGCCCGTTACATAGGTCCGGCGCTGCCAGTTCTCAGGGGTTGGGTTTGTGTTCATCGTTCTCTCCGGGACGATCAAATACGCTGAAAAGTCGCTCCAGCGGCGCAATGCGCGCACTGGCATTGATGGTGGTGCGATTAATATTGTCAGTGACCGCTTCGGTCTGGGCTTCGAGTCTCTCCGTAGCCTGTCTGGCGCGGCGTGCGGTATCTACAATGGTATGGTTCAGGCGGCCCACATAAACAGCGCCGAAAATCATCCCCAGGTAAACAGGGGTCATGCACAGAATCAATGGCAGCAGGCACAGAAACGCCAGAAACAGGTCGGCAAAGATCGAGATCCCGGTGGGGGTTCGGGTAGTAACGATCAGCACCGTCAGCCCCATAATGACCAGCAGCGCCAGCCCAGCCGGTAAAATGATCTGGCCTGGTACCGTTCCGCGTGGTGAATAGCGGCGCTCAGGCTTTTCAGCAGGAGAGACAGGTGAGACACTCATCGTTTATCCGTAATCTGATTCGTGATACTCGTGCCTATTCTAACGAACAAACACCGAAATCGACATTAGCACCTGCTCAGTGTGCAGCGCATCGCTCCACCCACACCACTGCGAAATTCTGGCGCAGCCCTGCGTTAACCGAACGCGCGCGATTATACCATAATTCAGCGCGTTCGGAGCAATCGTAATAGGACGGCAGCATGCTGCTGTGTGCCGCCATGCACCCCCCTATTCATGCGCGGCGGGCTGGCTTTCAAGCGTTTGAAGCAGCATGTCGGCATAGCTCACGTTCAAGCGCCAGGCGCTTACGCTTTCCAGGTGATAGATTTTGCTGGCAGGCAGTGCGCCGCCCTCGGATGTCGGTACCCAGCGGTTTCGCTGCGACAGCCAGTAGCGCATCTGCGGATGCTGGCGGTTGTTCCACAGGATAAGCGGTTGGTAGCTGGCAGAGACGTTGGTGATGTGTTCCATGCCTGCGCCAGTCGCCACCTCCACCAGCGCCCGCAGATGCGGCTCGCCCAGCATAGACAGCAGGTTCGAGAGGCAGGTGATGTCTTCCAGCATCTGCGGAATCCAGGGGGCGATGATGCCTTTGTGTTCCGCGTTCAGCCGGAATTTGACGAGCATGCGGTCGAGCGTTTCTTCGCGGCGATCACGCTGCGAAAGCAGGCTGTCGCCACTGAGGGTGATCGTCAGCCGGTCCGTCGCTTTCAGCGCAAACGTGCCGACTTCGACGCTTTCTGTGGTGTATTCATAGACGAAGTCGTGCGGCTGCACACGGTCATTGACCATGATCACGACCTCAGCAGGCTGCGAAATCCCTCTGAAGATGATCGTATAGTGTCGTTCGTCGGGCAGGTGCGCGGTGTCGCCGCTGACGGGTTCCACCGTAAATGTGAGCTTCGTTGCTTCCCACTGCTGCGCAAACGTCGTCAGGCTGTATGCCCCATGCTGATGCGCGGTAGACTCGCCATCGTCTTCGTATAGTGAGAAACGGTTGTTGTCCCCTGGGAAGACGTGGACGTTGAGGACAGAAGGGTTCTCCGCGCCACCCCATCCGACCTTCGGCCCCATCGGAACAATGGCACCAGCCCTCGCATAAACCGGGATCTCTTCCAGGGTACCGTAGACGGCGTTCCAGGTATTGGGCTGCACATATTCCCCCGTGAAGAAATTGAACCACGCTTTTGCGGGCGGCATCCACACCACCTGGCGGCTCAGCGTTGTGGCAGGATCTGCCGGGGTGATATACGGCGCGGCGATCAGCTCGCTGCCGAACAGGTACTGGTTGGGGGTGTTATACGCTTCGTTGTGTTCAGGATACGCGTGGTACATGGGGGCAACCACCATGTCGCATTCCTGCGACGCGCGCCACGCCATGCTGTACAGGTACGGAATTAAGGCATGCCGGAGCTGCATGGCATCACGCGCAATGCGAAACACTTCTTCACCACGCCCCCAGGGACGACGGTCAAGGTAGCGGTTTTTGGTGCTGTGCAGGCGGAAGATCGGGCTGAAGACCCCATACTGCACCCAGCGCGCGAACATTTCATCGTCTTCAACGCCTTTATAGTGCCCGCCGATGTCGTGGCTCCACCACGTATAACCTACGTTCGCCGCGGTGGCGGTAAAGTAGGGCTGGTACGCCAGCGACTCCCAACTGATCACGGTATCGCCGCTGAACCCGATCGGGTAGCGGTGGTTACCCAGGCCGCCCCAGCGCGAGAAGACAAACCCGCGCCGGCTGCCGTTGCGCATCAGATCGTAGAAATGCAGATGGTTCAGCCACCACAGCGGATCCAGCCCCTGCTTGCCACTTGTCCGACCCTGCTGCCAGTCCATCCACCAGAAATCGATCCCCTGGTCTTCAAAAGGGTGGTGCAGCATCTCGAAGTAGGCCTGTGTGAACTTTGGATCTTCGATGGCGAAAGCCACCGGTTTCATTTCGCCGACTCCCATCCACTGCGCAAACTGGGGGTACAGCGCTTCGTGCGGGTGAATACCGTCCGCCGGGTGCAGGTTGAGCGCGGTCTTCAGCCCCTGGCTGTGCAGAAACTGCACAAACCGCTCTGGTTCCGGGAATAATTCGCGGTTCCAGGTGTAGCCCGTCCACCCGCGCGACTCGTTACCGGTGCTGGTGATGTGCCAGTCCATATCGACAATACACACCGTCAGCGGCACTTCGCGCTCGCGGAATTCGCGCATCAGCGCTGTCAGTTCTTCTTCGGTGTATTCCCAATAGCGGCTCCACCAGTTGCCCAGCGCCCAGCGCGGCAGCATAGGGATTCCGCCCGCCACCCTGCAGTAGTCTTTGAGTGCCGCGCGGTAATCGTGCCCATAGCCAAAGAAATACAGGTCAAGCCCACTCTCCACCTTGCGGTTCTGCAGCCAGCCGTTTTCATCAAAAATCAGCGTGTGCGTATCGTTGACGACGCTCCATCCGTCCAGCGACAGCAGCCCTTCTTCAAGCTGCGTGTGCCCGGATACCTGGTCCAGGGTGCGGGTGGTCCCCAGAAGGTTACCGGGGTTTGCATCGCCATAGCGCCATGTGACGCCCAAAGCCTTCACTTCGACGCTCAGTGAGTTTTCCTTGCCGATGGTATAGCGCAGCGTCAGATGTTCGGTATCGATGCTGAGCGCGTCAGCTTCGCGCTGAACGGTGAATGCCGGTACCGGCAGGTTGCGGTACCAGAATACCTGGCTGGCATGATCCTCAAAATGGTTTTCCGGCTGGTATTCCATGCGGATGAGGCGCGATGTCAGTACTGTAAACCGCACTTCCGGCGCAGTGACGACGGCGTCCGGGTGGGCGATGGGGTCAAATCGAATCCGAAGATGCTGCATATACAGGCTCCTTACACATGCTCCGCTATGGCGTGATGCCGAAGCGGTTTAGTAACTGCACAATCGCATCGTTATAGGCCAGCGCACTTTCTTCCAGAACACGGATGGTGTGGGTGTGCTGAAGCAGGGTATCCAGGTCGGGGCTGATGTCTTCGTGCCAGTCTTCACCCCGGTACACAAACGCGTTATGCCAGATCGGGATAATCGATTTATGAGCCTGCATGGCCCACTGGATCTCTTTGACCAGGATCCGCGACCGCAGGCTTTCGCGCCCCAGAATGACGATGAAGTAATCCCGGCTTTCGATCTTGCGCTTCAGGTCGGCGTGCCAGTCCTCACCCGGCAAAATAGACATATCGAGAAAGGCATCCAACCCGTGTTCCTTAAGCCTGGCCAGTACCAGCAGCGCAAACGCACTGCTTTCGGCGCGCCGGTACGAAATAAAGATGCGCGACGGTTCTGCGCTTTCCAGCAGGTCGAATGCGGCTTTGTTCACGGAAAGGTAAAAACCTTCCGGCGTCTGGCTGTAAGTAATGTAGTCGTTGGCCGCCAGCAGGCTGAAATCCGGGTAACGCTTGCCCCACCGCACCAGCACATAACACATCAGGTTGTTAAAGTCCGGCGGGATGGCGCGGGCAGGCAGCAGTTTCAGCGTCTCGTCTATAATCTGTGGCAGATCGTGCGGCGGCGTGGCGCGATCCCCGTTGAAGTGCGCCGCCAGTCGCGCATTGGAATAGCCGATGCTGTGCAGCACATCGCGCAGATAGTCCAGGATGTTGAAATCCGGCGTCATGCGCGCGTGGATGGTTGCCGCCCACATCCCTTCACTGGCACCCTCGGCCAGTTCACGCGCGAAGACGCGCGTCCGCGTCATGCCAGAGCGTGGCAGCGGACGCTGGCACACCCGCTCAATGTACGACTGAACGCGGTAGAAGCCGGTCATCGTTAAGGTTATACCGTGAGCTGGGGACGGTATTCGCCAAACACCGCGCGCAGTGAATGACAAACCTCACCCAACGTGACCTCGTTTTCCACGCACGTGATGATGAGCGGCATGAGGTTTTCGGTGCCGTGCGCCGCTGCTTCGAGCTGGCTGCGCAGTGCGCTGACCTTTTCGTTGTCGCGGTTGGCCCTCAGGTGTGCCAGGCGCTCGCGCTGCTGCATCTCAATCGCGGGGTCAACGCGCAGCAGGTCCGGGTTCTGCGTCTCTTCGACCTCATATTCATTGACGCCCACCACCAGCGCATCATGGGCCTCTACTGCCCGCTGGTAGGCATAAGCAGCGGATTCGATTTCATTGTTGATGAAACCGGCCTCAATAGCCCGCAGCGCGCCGCCCAACGCATCAATCTGGTCGAGGTAGGCCTGGGCGCGGCTGACGATTTCGCTGGTCAGCGCTTCGATGGCGTAACTGCCGCCCAACGGATCAATCGTATCGGCGACTCCGGTCTCGTGCGCGATGATCTGCTGTGTGCGCAGGGCGGTCTGCACGGCTTTCTGCGAAGGCAGGGCCAGCGCTTCGTCCATGCTGTTGGTGTGCAAGGACTGGGTACCACCCATCACCGCTGCCAGCGCCTGAATGGCCACACGCACGATGTTGTTTTCCGGCTGCTGCGCGGTAAGCGTGCTGCCGCCGGTTTGCGTGTGGAAGCGCAGCATCCAACTGCGTTCGTTCTTTGCGCCGAAGCGATCGCGCATGATCTGTGCCCACAATTTGCGCGCCGCGCGGAACTTGGACACTTCTTCCAGGAAGTTGTTATGGGCATTGAAGAAGAACGAAAGCTGCGGCGCAAAGTCGTCCACATCCAGGCCGGCGTCAATCGCCGCCTGCACATAGGCGATGCCGTTGGCCAGTGTGAAGGCCACTTCCTGCACGGCGGTGCTGCCCGCCTCCCGGATGTGGTAGCCGCTGATGCTGATCGTGTTCCAGTTCGGCACGTTGGTCTTGCAGTAGGCGAAGAGATCCGTAATCAGGCGCATCGACGCGGTCGGCGGGTAGATGTAGGTGCCGCGCGCGATGTACTCTTTCAGGATGTCATTCTGAACCGTGCCGCGCAGCTTGTGCTCTGCCACACCCTGCCGCCGCCCCACCGCGATATACATTGCCAGCAGCACGGTTGCTGGCGCATTGATCGTCATGCTGGTCGATACTTTGTCCAGCGGAATCTGGTCGAACAGGCGCGCCATGTCGTGGACGCTGCTGATGCTCACCCCCACCTTGCCCACTTCGCCCATCGCCATCGGATCATCCGCGTCATACCCGATCTGCGTGGGCAGATCAAACGCCACCGACAACCCGCTTTGCCCCTGTTCGAGCAGGAAGCGGTAGCGTGCATTCGATTCTTCGGCGGTGGCAAATCCGGCATACTGGCGCATCGTCCAGAAGCGGCTGCGGTACATGGTCGGTTGAATGCCGCGTGTATAGGGGTAGACGCCCGGCAGTTCCGGTTCGGTGGCCAGTTCCGGCGAGATATCTTCCCCCGTGTAAAGTCGTTTCACCGGAATTCCGGACGAGGTCAGAAATTCCGGCTGGCGTTCCTGAGCCTTCTTTAACGACGGTTCAACAATTTCGGTTTCCCAGGTGCTGCGATCCATGATAAAGCCTTTCATTTGGCTGAAGCCGTATCGTGTGTAGTGCGAAACTCAATGCGGATTTGGGGTGCGTGCCCCGTGTCAGACATTCTCAGGGTCGATGTGCGTGTCGCCTGCATCCAGAAATCGGTGAGTCATGCGTTCGGCGTCTTCTGGCGGCGTGCCGCGCGAATTGTTTTCGCCAGTGATCATCGCCCCCGGCATCAATCAGCACCGATCAACCCGGCGCATTCCAGCAGGCGGTATTTCATGGGATGCTGTCCTTTGCGGCTGCCTCAAAGGCTTCAACCGGGACGGTGATTCCCTCGAAGTTTTTAAACGTCAGATCGCTGAAGCCCAGGCTTAAGTAGCGCTTGACGTTATCCATCAGGCGCACGTAATTGCTGCGAAAACGCGGGGCGCTCTGCAGCTCCAGGCGATCCACAACGCGCCGGATCGCCTCTGCCGTGCCTTCGATCTCCACAAAATTGCCGTAGGGCAGTTCATCCAGGACCACTTCGGTATCCTCGAAGTGAAAGGTCGTGCGATATTTCTCGTAGATCATCAGCGGGTGATAACCCAGTTTACCCAGGATAGCCGACATCGTCCCAAAATCACTCACTTCGACTTCTGCCTCGTAGCGTGATGGAATGTCGTCATCCCCTGGGTCACCATGAGGTTCCTTGTAGGTCAGGCGCGCGCGCGTATCCTGGCGCAGGCGAAGAACGATCCCTTGTGCCGCCAGCGTCTCCTCTGCATCCTCATAGCGCTCGTTGTGTTCAAACACGCGTGGCGCTGCCAGTTTCCCGCCCAGCGCACTCAGCCGCGCTGCGACGCTGCCCAGGTCTGGCACATACAGCTTGATTTCGGTTTCTGTGAGAGGCGTTTTCGAAACCATCAGGGCGCAATCTCCCGTACTGCTTCTGGTAGTGTGGTACGAATCTGGTGCAGCAGGCTGGCGTAATCGCCTTCTGCGCCTTGCGGTGCGGCAATGATGCTGTGGTAGAACGTCCCCATCCCGCGTTCTATTAACCACAGATCGGCATTGAAGAACGGCAGTCGCGGTTGATCTGGCAGATGGTCAAAGCGCAGTTTCTGCAGGGCAGTTGTGAACTGCTCGTAAGCAGGCACGGTGAGCTGCCGCACGATGGGTTTGTGCCCAAAGCGTCCGTCATAAAGCACTTCCACGCTGGCCGTTTCGATCCCAGACCGCCGCAGTGTCACTACAGCGTCACACGCACGGCGATCGTCATAGTGTACGGTTACCCGGTAAACGGCCCGTATACCGGGTTCCAGCGCAGCTTGCCTGAGCGGTGCCGCGCCCACGCGTTCTGCAATACTGCGCAGCACATAAGCATACTGATGCATCGCCGATTTACACTCGCTGCCGCATCCCGTTCACGGGAGCGTGATCACGACTTTGCCGAAAACCTGACCGTCTTCCAGCGCCACATAGCCTTCACGCACAGCGTCCAACGGCACTGTTTTGCCGATGACAGGCTTCAGCGCGCCGTCGAAGATCAGCTTCATCACCCGCACATAGTCCGCATGCGGTCCCATTGTGCTGCCGATGATGCTGATATGTTTACTGAAGATATAACGGATATCCAGCTCAAACATCGGCCCGGATGTATTGCCCACAATCAGAATGCGCCCGCCAATCTTCACGCTGCGTATGCTGCCGAAGAGCGTCGCCTTGCCCACATTATCGACCACGACATCCACGCCCTGCTTGTCTGTAAGCCTGAAGACAGCTTTCGACCAGTCTTCATCCTGCTGGCGGTTGATCGTCACATCCGCACCCAGCGCGCGCGCCTGTTCGCACTTCTCTTCGCTGCTGCCCACCACATACACCTTCGCGCCTGCCAGCTTGGCGATCTGAATGCTGGCGCTGTTTACACCGCCTCCCGCACCCACGATCAGCACCGTTTCACCTGGGCGCAGGTCCCCGCGCGTGATGAGCGAATGCCACGCGGTCACATACACCAGCCCTGCCGCCGCTGCCTCGTTATAGCCGATGTGATCCGGCAGTTTCAGCAGGTTGCGCGCCGGGATGACCCGGTACTCTGCCGCCAGACCGGGCGCGTGCTCGCCCAGTATGCTGATCCGGCTCTGATTTTCGTAGCCCATGCCAACAGCATCTGGCGGCGCTAGGGTCGGGTCAATGGCGACGCGGTCACCGGGTGCCACACTGCTCACACCTGCGCCCACCACGTCCACGATGCCAGCCCCGTCAGAGCCGGTGATGTGCGGCAGATGCAGCTTAAGTCCCGGCCAGCCGTCGCGCACCCACAGGTCGAGACGGTTCAGGGCTGCCGCCTGAATCCTCACGCGCACCTCGCCGAAACCCGGCTCCGGAAGCGGCAGATCATCCGCGACCCGGATAACGTCCGGGCCGCCGTGCTCGTAAAAGACTGAGGCGCGCATGTTAACGGAGTCCCAGTTCGCCGCGTGCAATCACCATGCGCTGAACTTCGCTTGTGCCTTCGTAAATACGGGTGATGCGGGCATCCCGGTAGTAGCGTTCGATGGCCATCTCTTTGCTGTAGCCCATACCGCCGTGAATTTGCAGCGCTTCGTCAGTCACATACATCGCAGTTTCGCTGGCAAAAAGCTTGGCCATGCTGGCTTCCAGCGTAAAGCGACCGCCGGTGGCTTTCGCGCGCTGCTTGGCCAGCACCGCGTTGTAGATCAGTTGGCGGCTGGCTTCGATGCGCGTCTTCATGTCTGCAATTTTCTGCTGGATCATCTGAAACTGGCCGATGGGCCCGCCGAAGGCCTTGCGATTACGGGCATAGTCCAGGGCGGCTTCATACGCCGCTTCGGCAATTCCGAGCGCCTGCGACGCGATGCCGATGCGTCCTGTATCCAGCACCGTCATGGCGATCTTGAACCCATCACCCACCTGGCCCAGCATGTTTTCTACCGGAACCTGATAGTTATCGTACATGATTTCGCTGGTGGCGCTGGCGCGAATGCCGAGCTTGGGTTCTTTCTTGCCCCGGATGAACCCCGGCTGATCGGCTTCCACGATAAACGCCGTGATGCCTTTGTTGCCCCGTTCGGGGTCGGTCATCGTGAACAGCACCAGGTAATCGGCCACCGGACCGCTGGTCACCCAGCTCTTGGTGCCGTTGATGATATAGTGGGTACCTGCGTCATTGAGGACGGCGCGGCTGGCCATCGTTGCGGCGTCGCTGCCAGACATCGGTTCTGTCAGGCTGTATGCGCCGATCTTCTGACCCGTCGCCACCGGCGTGACGTACTTGTGCTTCTGTGCTTCGGTGCCAAACAGCATGATCCCGCTGCAATACAGCGAATTATTCACGCTGAGGATGGTGCTGTGGCTGGCATCGGCCCTGGCCACTTCAACCATGGTCAGCACATAGGCCAGCGTATCCAGGCCTGCGCCGCCATATTCTTCCGGGACTTCGATGCCCATCAAACCCATCTCACCCATCTTGCGCACCGTCTCCAGCGGGAATTCACCGCTTTCGTCATGCTCTGCCGCGATGGGCACGATCTGGGATTGGGCAAACCTGCGCACGGTTTCCTGAAGGGACACATGTTCTTCGGTGAGGGTCAGGGTGAGTGCCTGTCCCATCGTTTCTGAAACCACCATGAAATCAATCTCCTCGAACAACAAACTTCTAATTACTGACCAGATTATAGCACTACCCCGCCTGGAAAACCGCAGACTCACGGTTTCTTCACACGTCTGTCAGAAAAACCCGGTCGCAGCGCCGCTACATGATAGGCTCACGGGTGGGTGTGCCCGCCTTGCGTGGGTATGCCCCCGGAGACTTCGAGACCTTCTGCACCAGCACCAGGTAATGTTTTTCCAGCACACCGGGCAGCTCGATGCCTTCGATGCTCACCAGCTTCCCGCCCAGCACGTCGAGCGCGCGTTTGGAATCTTCAGCTTCCGTATGGG
>CAZQIJ010000057.1:0-1626 GCA_964592955.1 uncultured Anaerolineaceae bacterium | reverse complement strand
CCTTCAGTGCCACGCAGTGCCCCCCCAGCCGGGTGAGCGGCAGCAGGTATTCCAGCAGGCCCGGCAGGCGTGCCACCGCCCGCGCCACCGCCAGATCATACGAGCCGCGATGATGCGAATTGTGCGCTGCGTCTTCGGCACGCGCATACAGCGTCTTGATCTTCGCCAGCCCCAGCGTTGTGATGATGTGCTCCAGAAACGTGATCTTTTTGCCGGTAGCATCGCACAGCGTGGTGTAGAGTCCGGGAATGCCAATGTGCAGCGGCAGCCCTGGGAAACCGGCCCCGGTACCCACATCAATCACCCGCATGCCGGCGTTGAGGGGCAGCGCCTTAATGACGGAAAGTGAATCCAGAAAATGGCGCACATTGACGGCCTCCGGTTCGGTGATGGCCGTCAGGTTCATGCGCTCGTTCCAGTCCGCCAGTTCGCGGGCATAAGTTTCAAATTGGTGGATCTGCTCTGGTGTCAGCGTCAGCCCCAGCAGATCCGCCGCCTGTTGTTGTAGGCTCACGGGAACTCGTAACTCACCTTCTCGCCGGTGGGGTTCGGCCACACGCCAAACACACACCCGCTCAGCAGTTGTTGGTTCGCCGTGCCCGGTCCATAATCCTCGAAACCGTCCGTAATCGGACTCTGCCAGCGCAGTTTATACTCAATCGGGTAGAATCCCGGCACAACGTTGCCCAGGTTAACCGTGTAGAAGACCCAGTACAGGCCGTCCCGCTGGACGATGTCACTGCGCCGAACTTCCTGGAACGGGTTGCTGTCAAAGTAGCCCACTTCGTAAATCGCATTGTCGATGTGCGCCTGAACCTGTTCTGGCGTGCGCGCGAACCACGACCAGAATACCGTCACATCGTCCGTATCGTAGATCAGGCCGGGGTTGGCGATGTCGTAATCGCGGCATTCTGCAAACACCAGGCCCGGCGTCTGCTGGCGCGGCGGCAGCGGGTTGCGCGGGCCGATGACGACGACTTCTTCTGGGCGCGGCGCATAGCCGGGGTTCAGATACCCCCCGAACGGCGACAGAATAGGGCTGGTCTGCGTGGGCTGTGCGCTTGGGTTGCCCAGGTCGGTGCTCGCACCGGTCTGGTTCTGCGGGTCTGCACACCCATCCTGAATATCGTTTACGATGGTTTCGTAGGAGATGCGCGTTGCATCGCTCTCTCTTGCGATGGCGACTTCTACGCTGGCGGTTGTCCCGGCGGCGACCGTGACCCCGGTGTTGTAGTTCACCACTTCGCTGAAAGCGTAGGTTCCGCTCACCTGAACGCGCCGCAGCGCCGTGATGGCGCTGCCAGTGCCGTTGCCACCAGAAAAGACCTGATAATACACATCTTCACCAGAGAGCATGGTACCGCTCAGGTTAATCACGGCGCGCGTATCGCACGCGACAAAGAAAATGGTCACATTTGACCCCGGCCCCAGGGTAGGGGTCAGCGGGACGCCGGTGGGTCGCGGCGGAATCGTCGGCAGCGGTGTACGCGCCGGTGTCGCCGTCTGTGCCGTAATCGGCAGCGTCGCTGAAAGCGCGGCGACCATCAGCACTGTAAGCATCATGAGGATGAATGGAAGTTTTCTCAACATCAGCACAACTCCCGGTTGAAAGAACACACGGTCAAG
>CAZQIJ010000056.1:0-15318 GCA_964592955.1 uncultured Anaerolineaceae bacterium | reverse complement strand
GTATAGCACGAATGAGGCTGGATTGCAATCACTTTATGCAGTTTTCTGGCTGGATTCTAACGTAACGCTGCGCTGCTGCCATGCAGCGCAGACCAGCAGGATTAATCTCACCGTCTCAGCATACGGGTGCCGCCTTACGCGCCGGTGAACAGCGGCAGAACATGCGGTGAACACGGGGCAACCGGTGCGGAGCAGGGCTTATGGTGACTATGGTGACGCAGCATCGAGCACGCGGTCGATGAGGCTGCTGGTGCTGCTGCTCTCCGCGCCCATCGTCACGGCCATCGCCAGCCCCAGCAAACTGATTTCAGGCGGGAAGCGTTTCAGGTCGAGGGTCAGCAGTGGGCAGCAGAAGAGGGCAGCTTTCAGGAAGGCGCGCCAGTCTTCGCGCAGCAGCCCGGCCTGGGCGAGCTGCAGGAGCAGTGGCCTAAGCACGCGCTCTGCTTTACTCGTCAGAAACATCAGCCGCAGCGGGTTCGGCGCGTAATCGTGCTGCACATGCCACAGGTCGCCATCGCGTTCCAGCGAGATTCTGAGCCTGGCGCGTTCGTCATCCGGGAAGTACATCCACATGGCAAACACGTTGTGAAACAGCGGCTTGGCCAGATCCAGCAGCGGATGGTGCCGCCCGGCGAAGGCCGGATCGAAATAGACGAGCTGCTGTGCGAAGAAGACGTTGCCGTTGTGGGCGTCGCCATGCCCCGTGACTGTGGGGCCGACCTGCCCCGGAGCCAGCAGGCGCAGCGCACGCGTAATGATGTCTTCCAGGGTATCGGTGTAGTCCGCGTCGTTGATGCGCCAGCGCGCGCGCCGTACCGTGCGCAGCGGCACCACCCCGCCCGGCAGCGCGATTTCGGTGCCGTCCCCGTAAAACCGGTCTAGCCGCCCACCCGCCAAGCGGTGATAGAAAAGCTGATGGATGGGCGCGGTCTGCGAGATTCCGGTTTGCAGCGTCTTCAGGTACAGCGCAAGCAACAGATCATCTGCCGCGTGCTGGGCCGCCGCCAGCGCCGTGAAGTCTGCGCCGGTGGTTTCGATCTCACGCGCCAGGTCAAACACCGATGGCTCGCGCACAATCTCATACATCAGAATCTGCTGGCCGTTGCGGGTGGAGCTGAAAACCGGCTGGATGACCGGGTAGCCTGCCTCGGCCAGCATAGCCGCATTGTAGTACTCGTCTATGACCGTGTCCTGCTCCACATGGGTCTTAAAGAAGAGATCGCGGCCATCAGACAGCGTCAGGAAGCCGTTAAACGAATTCAGCGAAACGGCCTGCGGGCGCAGCGCCACGCGCGCCACATCCAGCCCAAACGTCTCGCTGAGGAAAGACCGAAGCAGCGCCTCTGCGCCGCCCCGGTCGGTGAACTGGAGCTGCTGAATGGCCAGCAGGAGATCGCTCACAGGCCCAAAATCTGGTTACGTTTGCGAATGGCGAGCGCGTGCGCGGGGAAGTCTTCGTAATCTGCCAGGGTCGCCGTAATGCCCTGGAGCCGCAGATACCCCTCGCGCGAGAGATAGCCCACGCCAGTGCGTTTGAGGAAGTCCCACACGCTGACGGCGGAGAAGCTGCGCGCAAAACCGCCGGTGGGCAAAATGGCGTTCAGCCCCAGGCAGTAATTGGCGGTCGGAATCGGCGTCAGGTGGCCGAGCAGGATTTCGCCAGCGTTGCGCAGTTTCTGCAAGGTTACGAAGGGCTCTGCCGTGAGCACTTCCAGGTGTTCCGGCGCATACGCATTGACAAACGCTATGGAGTCGTCCAGGCTGGGGGTCAGCATCACGCCGCCGTAATTCGACAGCACGGTGGAAACAAACCCGCGCCGCCATTCCGGCAGTTCTGCGATGTAGCCCGGCAGCAGTTCAAGCGCTTTTTCGGCCACCGCGCGGCTGTGCGTCACGAGGAGGGCGGCAGAGTCCGGGCCGTGCTCGGCTTCCACCAGCAGATCAAGCGCGGCCAGGCGCGGGTCTGCGTGTTCGTCTGCCAGGATAATGGATTCGCTGGGCCCGGCAGGAAGCCCAACATCGACCGTGCCATACAGCAGGCGCTTTGCGGCAGAGACGTAACTGCTCCCCGGCCCGATGATTTTGTCTACCCTGGGCAGCGTTTCCGTGCCATAGGCCAGCCCGGCGATGGCCTGCATGCCGCCGACGACGTAGACCTCGTCCACGCCACAGATTTCCGCCGCGACCAGCGAGGCCGCGTCTGGTTTGCCGTCCGGGGTGGGGGGTGTGACCACCACGATTCGGGTAACACCTGCGACCTTGGCGGGGGTGGCCAGCATGAGCATCACAGAGGGAAACGCCCCCTTGCCGCGCGGCACATACAGGCCAACGCTGGTGACCGGCGTAACCTTTTCACCGGCCATGACCCCCGGCTGCACTTCGGTAAACCACATCGCTTCGGGCATCTGTTCGGCGTGGAAGCGCTGGATGTTGTCGTGTGCGGCATTAATCGCTTCGGTGACCTCTGGGCTAAGCTGGCCGCGTGCCCATGCGAAATCTGCGGGGGTGGCGCGCAGCATGGATGCTTCAAAGTCCCTGGCGTCGAAACGCCGGGCATAATCCACCACTGCGGCGTCGCCTTCCCGCTGCACGCGGTCGATGACTTCCTGCGCCAGCGGCAGCAGATCGCGGATGTCTTTTTCGGACCGGCGCAGAATGCGCGCGCGCTCCGCTTCGGTCAGTGTGGTGAGTTCAAAGAACTGAATCATGGTTGTGTGTCTCCAATAGAAAGTAACGGTACGGTTGTACGGTTGGATAGTACAGCAGCGCCTTAGGATGCCAGCACGCGGCCATCAGCCTGGCTGCCAGCGTGCGCATGGGTGGGGGTGTGCTGGTAAGACCGCCCCGGCACCAGGCAAAAGGCGATACTGGCGTCATGGCTGGATGTGTTCGGTCATCACCCGCGACCGCCGCCGCGTGCCATCCCAACGAATATCCGGGATGAGCGCATCAACCTTCTGCAGGATGCGCGCCTGGTGCGGAGCCAGATCGTGCAGCATCAGCCGCATCTCTGCGCGCACATCGTGGGTGGGCACATACCCCAGGTCAAGCAGGTGCTGGCGATCTGGCTGGTAATAGTGTTCGTGAAGCTCACTGCGGGGATTGTCATAGTTCAGCACGTCCGCCGGGTGCCCCAGTTCAAGGCTCACGTCGCGCACCATGTGCGCCAGTTCTAGCAGCGAATAGGTTTCCTCAAACTGGTTGAAGACGCGGTATTCGCCCGGTTCTGGTGGGTTTTCGAGCGTCAGCGTGAGGCACTGCATGGAATCGCGCAGGGGCAGAAAGCCGCGTTTCTGGTGCCCGCTGCCGAACAGCGTGACGGGGTGCCCGATGACCACCTGGCAGCAGAAACGGTTCACGGCTGTACCGAAGCACTGGTCAAAATCCAGGCGGGTATTGAGGCGGGGGTCGGCGCGCATCGCGTCGATTTGCGTGCCGAAGACCACGCCCTGCATGATGTCTGTTGAGCGCAGCCCCCAGATCCGGCAGGCGAGCATGGTGTTGTGCGAGTCGTGAACTTTGCTCAGATGGTAGAAGCTCCCCGCCTGGCGCGGAAACGGCAGCACCTCCCTGCGCCCGCGAAACTCGACCTCGAAGAAGCCTTCCGGGATATCGATATTGGGCGTGCCATATTCGCCCATCGTGCCCAGCTTAACGAGGTGCGCATCCGGGCACACTTCGCGCATGGCCCACAGGATATTGAGGCTGCCGACGACATTATTCTGCTGCGTGAAGGCGGCGTGCTGCGCGTCGATCATCGAATAGGGCGCAGACGGCATTTCGCCCAGATGCACGACAGCGTGCGGGCGAAATGCGCGCAGCGCGTCGCGCACGAAAGCGTAATCCTGAAAATCGCCCACCTGCACGCTCAGCTCGCAGCCGTAGTGTTCCCGAAACGCGTTCAGGCGGGTGGCAGGGTCGGCGATCGGAATGGCGCTGTGGCTGCCCACTTCTTCAACCCACTGCCGCCGCAGGAAGAGGTCTGCGCCGCCCACATCGTGACCGCGCTGCGTCAGATGCAGCGCCAGCGACCAACCGAGATAACCGTCGATCCCGGCGATAAACACCCTCATGACACCGCCCCTACTGATACGGGACGCGACTGGGCTGGAACATCCGCCGCGAAACCCGCGATGTAACCTTCTACTGCCAGCAGTTCGGCGTTCAGAATGCTGCACCCTGCCGCGCCGCGAATGGTGTTGTGCGAAAGCGCCGCAAACTTGTAACCGAGGATGGGGCATTCGCGAATACGCCCGACGCTGGTTGCCATACCGCTGCCTGCGTTACGATCGCGCCGGATCTGCGGGCGATCCACCTGCGGCAGATAGATGACAGGCTGCTGTGGGGCCGAGGGCAGCAGCGGCACCGGGTGCGGCCCGCGGAACTCGTTCCAGGCCTGGATAATTTCGTCAATCGACGGCTGCTGTGCCAGCGCCAGCGACACATTGACCAGGTGCCCGTCCACGACCGGCACGCGCGTACAGGTGGCGCTGGTGATGGCGCTTAGCCACTGCACCGCTTCGCCGTCGAAACTGCCCAGCATCTTCAGCGTCTCGGTTTCCATTTTGTGCTCGTCGCCACCCACATAGGGGATGACGTTATCGAGAATATCCAGCGATGCCACGCCGGGATAGCCCGCGCCGCTGGTGGCCTGCTCGCTAACCATCAGCACTTTGCGCACGCCGAATTTCAGCAGCGGCGCGAGCGCCATTACGACGGGCATGGTCGTGCAGTTGGAATTGGCGACGAGTGCGCCGGATGTCCAGCCGCGCTGCTGGCGCTGCACATCGACCAGTTTCACATGGGCCGCGTTGATTTCTGGCAGCAGCAGGGGGACATCCGGCAGCATGCGGTTGGTGGAAGCGTTGGTACACACGATATGCCCGGCTTCTGCCAGGCGGATTTCCAGGCCTTCTGCTGCTTCTTTGGGCAGCGCAGAAAACACCAGCGCGGACTCCAGCGGTTCGTCCAGGCTTTTCACCGTAAGCCCGGCCACAGCCTGCGGCACGCTGCCGTCCAGAATCCAGTGCGCGGCCTCTGCATAGGGCTTACCGGCGCTGCGCTCAGAGGCAGCCACCTCGGCCACCTGGAACCAGGGGTGAGTTTCCAGCAGTTGGATGAAGCGCTGCCCGACTGCACCGGTCGCGCCCAGGACTGCCACATTCAATTTCTGCATACGTTAAATCCCTACTGACATAGTCTTCACTGCCGGGTAGGATCCCAGCATTTTGACGAACGAGGCATGCTGCAACAGCCTGACGAGCGCTTCCTGGCAGGCTGGTTCCTGCCAGTGGCCTTCCACATCCATGAAAAAGACCGGTTCCCAGGGGCGGTTGCGCCGGGGGCGGGATTCGATCTTGGTCAGGTTGAGGCCGCGGGTGGCGAACACCCCCAGGCAGTCATACAGCGCAGACGGGCGGTTGCGCGTGGCAAAAACCAGCGAGGTCTTGTTGTATTCGCCCAGGGGCGGATCATCATTGCCGATCAGGAAGAAGCGCGTGAAATTAAACGGCAGGTCTTCGATCTCACTGGCCAGCACGTTCAGATCGTAGAGTTGCGCGGCCAGCTCGCTGGCGATGGCCCCCGTCCCCGGCTCAGGCTGGGCTGCCAGCACTTTGGCCGACCCGGCAGTGTCGTAATCTGGCACCGGCGTAATGCCGTGACGCCGCAGAAACTGCGCACACTGGGCCAGCGCCTGCGGGTGAGACTTGGCGCGCTTCACGTCTGCCAGAGTCATCCCCGCCGGTGCCATCAGCGCGTGATGCACATGCACCATCACTTCGGCCTGAATGCGCAGGTCTGAATCCATGAGCAGTTCATAAGCCTGGCTTACGGCCCCGGCCAGCGCGTTTTCGACCGGCAGCATGGCGTAGGTAACGTGTGGGGATTGCAGGGCATCAAACAGATCGGTTAATGTGGGGCAGGGGTACACGTCTGCGTCATCGCCGAAATGCTGGCGAATGGCCTGTTCGGAATACGCGCCGTGAATCCCCTGAAATGCGACGACAGGCTTCAAGCTTCTACACCCTTCTAAACCAAAGGTTATGTACACCATTGGTGTTAATCATCGTGTGGCTGGTGACACAAAACAGGCGGACATGCTAACACGTCACAGACGGTTTTTCAAACTGTGTTGGCCGCAGGCAGGGTTGTTGCCAAGTAGGGGTGCCAGGGGAACAAGTCCCCTGGCTAGCAAGGGTCTCGTCATGTGCCGGTCGGACACCCACTAAAGTGGGTAAACAGACCTGCTGCGCTCTGAGGGTTGTCAGGTTGGTCATGCCCACCTTGTGTGGGTACCCACCTGGTGTGGGTAACTCAACGGTGCGCGGCCAGACCAGCACTGGCCAGGGGACTGGCCGATACCCTGCCACAAACCCCATGCTTATGACTTTGCACTCGCCCTGGGCCGCAGGCAGCCCGCACAGGCTGCAACGCGACGAACGGTACTGGTTGCATAGGCAATTGGTCACAGTTTGGTGTGGATTTGCGCGTATGGCCTCCAAGCTTTTTGCCCTTATTCGGCTTCCAGCTTATACTCATTGTAATCGAAGACCAGCGGTTTGGATTCATTTCGGTATACGCCCGAAAACGCTCGCATAGGAGGAGCAGGATGAAGGCAAGATCTAAGATTCTCTCTGTAATCGTGTTACTGGCGCTGCTGTTGGGCGCGCTGCCGGTTGGCGGCATCCTGTTCGCCGCGCCAGCGGAACAGCGTGTGCAGTTTACTGCCCCTGTTGTCATCGCCAACACCAGTTTTCTGAACGTGCGCACCGGGCCCGGCATCGGCTACGCGGTGCTGATCACGGTGACGGGTGGCAGCGCGCTGCCCGTGCTGGCGATCTCTGAAGACCGCGCATGGTACCAGGTGACGACCATTGTGGGCGTCGGCTGGGTCAACATGCAGTATGTGCTGCCGCGCGGTGACTTCAGCAACGTGCCCTTCGGCCAGACACCGGCCATCGTGGATCCGCGCTCTGGCGGCATCCCCGGAACGGGCGGCATGGGCATGCCGGGCACCAGCTTCCCCGGCACTGGCAGCATGGGGGACGACAGCTACGATATCGGTTACTCCTCCGGGCGCGAGTGGGGGATTTCGCTGATTCTTGACCATCCCCTGCGCAGCGGCCCCACCATCAATTCGTTGGAGATCACCCCGCTGACCATTGACCGCTCCACCATCTATACAGTGCTGGCCAGCACGTATGCAGAGGGCCAGGAATGGTATCAGGTCAATACCGGGCAGTATACGGGTTGGGTGGAAGGCCCCAAGGTTGCGTTCCGTCCCTTCGCCTGCGAGCTGAGCGCTGTGGTGGCCACGCAGGATGTGCCGCTTCGCACTGGCCCGGATGGCGTGGGCCCGAACGGCGATGTGTATATTGCGGCGGGCTATGAAGCTTATCTGCTCGACCAGTTGGGCGACCTGTTCAAGATCGAGCTGGTGGATGGCACGGTGGGCTGGGTGGGCATTTCTGCCTTCCAGGTGCGCCAGCGCGATGAAGTGACCTCGGCCTACTGTGAATCTGGCGGCGCGGCAGCGCGTGCCGGTGCGCAAACCGGGGGCAGCGGCCTGCCGGGTACGGGCGGTATGGGCAGCAGCCTTACCCCTGGGGTAGCGCTGGGATCTATCCCGCGTGTTGTCATCAACACCGGCTTCCTGAACGTTCGCAGCGGCCCCGGCGCGCAGTACACCACGGTGGCCACCCTGGCCGGCGGCACCGAACTGGCGGTTCTGGGCATCGCCCCGGATAACGTGTGGTATCTGGTACAGGGGACATTCGGCCAGGGCTGGGTGAACAACGAATTCACGCTGTTCCGCGGCGATGGCTCCCGTTTGCCCATCATTCGCGCGGCGACTGGCCAGGTGGCAACGCCTTTGGGCACCCTGAACCGTCCTAACGTCACGCTTTATGCCGCCCCTAACCTTACCCTGGGCAGCCTGGGTGTGCTGCCTGGCGGCGAGTATCAGGTGGTGGCGCGCACGGGCGATTTCACCTGGGTGCAGATCAGCACCCCGCTGGGCTTCGGGTGGGTTCAGGCGGCCTACATCAATATCATTGGCGATACAGGCCTGATCCCGGTCATTGGCTAGCAGACGTTGGCGGAAAGCGGGCACGGTGTCCCGTGCCCTTACACCGCCTATGGTTTACTGCTTACGTATTTGCGCCTGGGTGCCCTGGCACCACGCGGCTGCGTTTGGCAAGGCACCACCCGCCAGTACATGAAACCCCTGAAATTGCGTTCCAAACGCCCTGTCACGACGGTGGACAGGGCGTTATTATTTCCCTGCACCCTGCATCATCAGGTTTGAGGATGGTGCCCAGTCAGTAAGAGGAGTCCTAGTGATGAGAGAACTTGCCCGCAAACTCATGTATCTGCGCCAGGGGCGTGCCTCTAACCTGCTGCCCTCGGTCATCTTTGGTACCACGAATGATCTGGCGCGCCAGCTTGAAAACCGCGCGCCGCTGCGCATTGGGATGTGGCCGTGCAGCAGCAGCCAGTTCCCAGAGGCCGCGATGGGACTGATGGCGGCGCTGGCCCACCTGCTGGAACGCTGGCAGGATATTGTCGTGTATCGCGTTTTCGCGCGGCTGGAGGGTGAGCCAGAAGCTTACACCTGGACCGTTGATCGCTCGCAGTTCACGATTGACGACTGGGATCTGGACGGCCTGGACGACAACGTAGGCCTGTGGGGGACGCTGGAACACCAGGAAGGGCGTTACCTGCTGACGCTGACCCTGGAGAGCGACATGCACCCGGAAGATGCGGCAAAGTCCTGGGTTATCGAAGGCGACACGTTCGGCGCGCTGCTGAACGCGCTCCCCGGCGCTGCGGATAGCATCGCGCTGGCACTGGAAGCGGATTCGCTGCGCATCGCCTACGGGCAGCCCATACCCGAAAAGCGGCGCGAAGAAACCGAGGTCATCCGCCTGCTGGCGGCGCTGTTCTCCTGGGAGATTGATCTGCTGCTGCTGCTGTGGGGCAAAGCCCCGCAGGTCCCGCTGGCGGAGCGCCACGCGGCGCTGCTGAATACGGCGGCGGCCCTTTCTGACAGCCTGGGGGCGTGGGTGGCAGGCGCTGCGACCGCCCGCGCATTCTACCCCGGTTTTGCGCTGGAGCCGGGCGCAGACCTTGTTGCTGTGAGCGACACTGTGGCGCTGTTCCCGCATGCTGCGACAGGCTCGTCCTATGTGTCCGTCGCGCTGGCACGGGCGCTCTTTCGGCGCGGGGATACAGACGAGGCGCTCCAGCTTCTGGAGACGGCTGCCGCAGACGCCCCCCACGATGTCGATGTGTGGCAGGCGCTTGCAGAGCTGTACCGCGCGCGTGGCGATTACGCTAAGGCCGTCGATACGTACCAGCGCGCCATAGAAGCGGATGCCGTAAGCGCCAGGCTGTACACTGACTATGGCACCCTGCTGCCGCTGATGGAGAACGCAGGCTACCGCGTCGAAGAGTTTATCCTGATCGAACCTTCGGCTTACGACGGCGTATTTGCAAGCTACGAAGCCATTAGCGCCTTTGAGGAAGCGCTCCAACTGGACCCCACCAACGCGGCAGTTCTGCGCGCACAGCAGGCAGCCCTGCTGCTGGACGTGGAGCGCGGCAGCGTTGATTTCTGGGCGATCTTCGAGAAGCTGGTCGCCGTCGATGCAACCGGCGAGCAGGTGCGTTCGGTGGTGGATCAGTTCACGGTGCTTGATGACCCTGAACCGGGGCTGCAAATCCTGGAGACGGCCAGCGATGGGCACCCCGAACGCGCGGATGTGCGCATTAACCTGGCCGCCGCGTACCTGATCGCAGAAGAATATGAGAGCGCCGCCGAAGAGCTGGAAACCGCGCAGAAACTGACCCAGGACGCGGCGACCCTGCACGAAATTGACCGTCTGCTGCTTTCTGCAGACGATCCCGAATTCGAAATGCGCTTTGGCGAAATCATGGATCGCGTGAGCGCCGAGGCGGAGATTGACGCCGAAGAAGCCACGTTTCTTGAGGAGGTGATCGCGGCTGCGCCCGGTTTCACCGAGGCATACATGCTGTTGTCGCGGGCCTACGTCTTGTGGGAAGAACACGATTCGGCCCTGCAAACGCTGCTGGATGCTGAGAAACATCTGCCGGACGATCCCGAAATCCTGGAAGGCATTGCCCGGCTGTTGTGGCGTGCCGATCAGCATGAACTGGCGCTGGAGTATCTTGATCGCGGCGTGAAGGCCAATCCGTCGTATGTTCCGCTGCTGGCGTTTGCCGGCCAGTGCCTCGTCGAGGATGGTCAGGACGATGCGGCGCGCATCTTCCTGGCACGCGCAGAATCGCTGGACAGCAATCACCCGGCGCTTCGCCGCGCGCGTGAGGCCATCTCGCGCCTGATGAGCGAAGACTGAAACGTCCCGTCTGAGCGGCGAAAAAGGGGTGCGGGGGCTGTAGGCGGTGGCGGGGGCACAGGGGCAGCGCCCGCGCCCCCGCACGGCTGTCGTTCAAGCGCGGCCCGTGCTTCAGCTCATCTCTACCGGCCTGACCTGGCCAGCGGTCAGGTCAAGCAGCGCCTGTTCAAAGCCGGGCACATCCACGCGGGCAAATTCGACGATCAGCGTGACATCTGCGGCAAATGATTCGTCCTGCAGTTCGCCGCCGTGTTCCGCCACCATCCGCTTGATCTGCTCATAGAAACTGTATGGGGACTCGATGCCCAGCAAAGTCTTTTCGATTTTTGGGGTGGTCTTCAGGGCGTTAAAGGCGATGTGCGCCGCTTCTGTATAGGCGCGCACCAGCCCGCCGGTGCCCAGCCTGGTGCCGCCGAAATAGCGCGTAACCACGATGATCACATCGCCCACCTTTTCGCCGCGCAGCACTGCAAGCACGGGCGGCCCGGCGGTACCGGTGGGTTCGCCGTCGTCGCTCATGCTCTCGATCGTGCTCTTGCCGTACCCGATCCGGTACGCATAGACGTGATGCGAGGCGTCTGGCATTTCTGCCCTTACCTGCGCCAGAAATGCTTTGGCCTCGTCCACCGTCATGGCCGGGGCCACCGTCGCGATAAAGCGCGAATGGGCGACCTCGCTTTCGGTGCGCTGCACGCCGGCCGGAATCTGGTACGGTTCATGCGGTACGCTCATTCATCAATCTCGGGATCGGTGCCCACATAGGCCTTGAACACCGGCGGCTGAATATCAAACGACTGGTTGCCTGGGTCAATCTGAATGAGCCGCTTCTGCACCAGCATCGATACAGCCTGGTCAATTTCGGCGCTGCGGTTAAAGGGCACCAGGCGCGCGGCAGCCTTCAGCGTGTACTGCTCTGCTGGCGTAAGGCTTTGCCAGATGGTGCGGCACTCCTCGCGCACGGCGCGCTTAGACGCCAGCCTGCGCACCAGTTCGGCGTTCATCATCGGGTTGGCCTCTGGCTGCCCCACGGAATCAATCATACGGAAGCTGGAGCGCAGCAGGCCGGCATAACGCCCCGTGGCCCACAGCAGGAAGTTGCGCGTCGCTTCGGGCAGCGGCTTGTCGTTGCGGGCGATCAGGTTCTCCAGCATGCGCCGCCCATCCAGTTCGTTATAGGGCCCCACATAGAGGATACTGTCTGTAAACAGCTCTGTGAACGGTTCAATATCCAGCGCGTTGAGGCCGAAACGCTCTACCAGCGTGGGCAGCGGCGCGCGGGTAAAGGTCAGGTACGAGACCTGGCGCTTGTTCGTATCGCGGATGCCGCGCAGGGTCTGGAAGAACTTCACCGGGAGCTGCTTGAGCATCTCCTCAAACTCGTCGAACATAAACACGATACGAATGCCGTTACGCGTGAAGAAATCCAGCCCCAGCTCAAAATAGCGCAGGCCCATATAGGCATACAGCGGGTTGGAGCCATCCTGCAGCGTCGTATAGAGGTCATAGAAGCGGCGCGCATCTTCCTGCGGCAGCATATCAAACGGGTAGAACGCCATGAACAGGCGGTGCATCATCAGCTCGTACCCCGCCCAACTGCGGATCATATCGACATCCGGCCCGGAAACCGGCAGCGCGCCCAGCAGATTCGGGTCTATGATGATGGCGCGGAACTCGTGAGGGTTGGTTATCCCCAGATAGGCGCGCTGTGTTTCTGGATCGGCAAGGTGCTGGAGCAGGTTGGACTTGCCCACACTGCCGACACCGACCAGGGAGCACGAGTCTGCCGCGCGCCAGCGATGCATGATGTACTGCACTTCTTCTCGCCGAAAATCCGGTTCCTGCCGCCGTGTACGTGGTTGCATGGTCTGCGCTTTCTTTCTGTAAAATGTTTTACATTGTCCTGTAACTATTCAGGCAGGCTCTGCTGCGGTGATTGTTTCGCCTCATCCCCCCGGTTTCCTTCTCGCCTGGGTTGATGAAGGAGGTGAGGGCGCAAAGGTTCCTGTGCAGTTACGCAGTTACATTATCTTAGCATGGCATACGTGGGTTTTAAAGGGTCACGATGTGCCATGCCAGGATCACCCCGGCATCATGACCTGCTTCAGCAGCAGCGACCTGTAAGTGCCAGCCCGTGCCCGCAGGTCGGCATGGGTTCCTGCCTCAACCACGCGCCCGCCGTCCATCACGATGATCCGGTCAAACGCTTCGAGCAGTGTAAGGCGGTGGGTGAGCATGACGAGCGTGCGCCCGTGCGCCCCTGCCAGCAGCGCGTCCACGATTTCGCGTTCGTTGACGGCGTCGAGGTTGGCGGTGGCTTCGTCCAGGATGAGGATGGGCGCATTCTTCAGGAATACCCGCGCCAGCGCCAGCCGCTGGCGCTGCCCCCCACTAAGCCCCAGGCCGCCTTCACCTACCAGTGTATCGTACCCCTCTGCCAGCGACATGACAACTCCGTGAATCCGCGCCTGTTCGCTGGCGTGTTCGATGTCCGCGTCGGTGGCATCTGGCCGCGCGATGCGGATGTTTTCGCGGATGGTGGTGTTAAAGAGGTGGGTGCGCTGCGTCATCACCCCAATCATCTGGCGCACATCCGCCTGGCGGTAAGCGCGCAGCGGCTGGCCCCCCACCCACACCGCGCCGGACTCATATTCCCAGAACCGCGCCAGCACATTCACCAGCGTGGATTTGCCCGCGCCGCTGGCACCGACCACCGCGACCCGTTCACCGCTGGCAATATTCAGGGTAAGGTGACTGAGCGCGGGCGGGTCGGCGGGATGATAGCGGAAGACCACATCCTCAAAGCGGAGGCTCGCATCCTGGGGGGAAGCCGCGCCGGGCGGATCAACCACCGCAGGCGTCCCGCTTACAACTTCAAACAGGCGCTCGGCAGCGGTGACGTTGGCCCCCAACTGCTGGGCAGACTGAGCAAGCGGCGTAATCGTCTCAAAGGCTGCGACCGTCGTCAGGGTGAGCGTGGCCAGGAAGATGCCATCCACGCGCGGAATGGCGACCATCAGCACTGCCAGCGCCGCCGCATTCACGGCCAGCACCCCCAGGAACGTTTGCAGCGCGTCGAACTGCGCGCTGCGGGTTTCGGCCTGCTCCACGCCCTGCTGCGCGTCGTCGAGCGCCGCCAGTGCCCAGCCCTGACGGTTATAGGCGGTGATCTCCGCTGCGCCCTGAATGTCCTCCACAAGCGCGGTGTTCAGTTCGGCGCGCGCCTGCACCACGACCCGTCCCGGCACCTGCCCGGTGTACCAGGCGAGCAACGGCAGCGCCGTCCCGGCGAAGATCATCGCAGCGACAGCCGTTAGCGCGGCCACCGGATCAAACGCCAGGAACAGCAGCCCAACACCGACGACGGTCAGCACGGCCACCAGCGGCGGGGCGAGCACGCGCAGGTAGAAGTTTTGCAGCGTCTCGATATCCGCCACGACGCGCGCCAGCAGGTCACCGCTGCGATACTCTGCCAGGCGCGCCGGGGCCAGGGGTTCAAGCGCGCTGTAGAACCACACGCGCAGATGCGCCAGCACGCGGAACGTGGTCCCGTGCGAGACCAGGCGCTCCAGGTAGCGCAGCACCCCACGCATCAGGCCGAAGAAACGCACGCCGACCACGCTCACGCCAAGATCGGCAATGGAAGGCTGCAACCCGGCTTTGGAGATCATCCAGGCGGATGTCGCCATGAGGCCGATGCTTGCGCCGGTGGTCGCAGCGCCGAGCAGCACCGACAGCAGCACGCCCCGCCAGAACGGGCGCAGGAAACCGACCAGCCTGGCAAATGTGGCGGCAGGTGTGGTGTCAGGCATAAAGCACCTCCCCAAAGGCACGCACCAGCGCGCGGTAATGACCTTCGCGCTGCATCAGTTGGGCGTGGGTCCCGTGTTCGGCGGCACGGCCACCGCGCAGCAAGATGATGCGGTCTGCCCGCATGACGGTATTGAGCCGGTGCGCGATGATGAGTGTGGTGCGGCCGTGCATCAACCGCTGCAGGGCGGCATCGATGCGCGCTTCTGTCTCCGGGTCAAGGTTGGCGGTCGCTTCATCCAGGATCAGCAGTGCAGGCTGCCGGATCAGCGCGCGGGCGATGGCGATGCGCTGTGCCTGGCCGCCGCTCAGCCGCAGCCCTCGATCGCCGCAGGGGGTAGCATAACCCTGGGGCAGCGACACAATGAAGTCGTGGATTTCTGCGTCGCGCGCCGCCTGCATGACCGCGTCCTGATCGGCATCGGGCCTGCCAAAGCGGATATTCTGTGCAATGCTGCCGCTGAACAACGTCGGCTGCTGCGGGATCCAGGCGACCTGCTCGCGCCACGCGGCGATGTCGATGTGCTGAAGATCGACACCGTTCACGGTGATGCGCCCCGCAGACGGAACCGCAAACCGCAGCAGCAGCGCCGCCGCCGTGCTTTTTCCGCTGCCGCTTTCGCCCACCAGCGCCACCCGCTGCCCCGGCGCGATATCCAGAGTGAGGCCATCCAGCGCGGGGGTGCGTGCCGGGTCATACGAAAATGTCACGTCTTCGAAGCGAATGCGCATCTCTGGCGGCACCTTCGCCGCTGCTGCCGGGGTGTGCATCGCGGGGGTATCCAGGATCTCGAAGACGCGTGCCGCCGCCGCCGCCCCCTGTGTACCGGCGTGGAATTTTGCCCCCAGGGCGCGCAGCGGCAGGTAGAATTCCGGCGCGATGATCAGCAAAAACAGGGCCTGTTCAAACCCGATGCCGCCGTAGATCAGGCGCACCCCGATCTCGACGGCCACAACCGCCACGCTGAGCGTTGCCAGCAGCTCCAGCGCCAGCGACGACAGGAACGCCACCCGCAGGACCTGCATGGTGGCTTCACGGAATTCGCCGGTAATGCGCCCAATCGTCTGGATCTGGTAGCGGCTGCGGTTGAACAGCTTCAGTGTGGTAAGTCCTTGCAGCACATCCAGGAAG
>CAZQIJ010000055.1:0-15447 GCA_964592955.1 uncultured Anaerolineaceae bacterium | reverse complement strand
ACTTGGTTCCCCTGGCACCCCGACTTTGCAACAGCCCTGGACGTAACTACCCAGCCAGAGGGTAGCAGAAAAAAGCAAAATGTGTCATAAAATGCGCGGATTGATCCGCTGTAGTGTATCACCACCACCAAAGGACCAGGCCATGAACAGTGACGATAAAAAGGGCGAGGAAAAAGCAGGCAAGGGTACAGACGGCGGCGCAGAAAAAAGCGCCGGAAAACACGCAGAACCCAGCCACGACAAAAGCGCGGGCAAGGGCGCAGAAGCCAGCCACGACAAAAGCGCAGGCAAAGCCGCAGAACCCAGCACCGGCAAAAGCGCAGCCAAAGGCGCAGACGCCGCCGGGCAGAAGCCGTCCTCAACCGGGGCAAGCGCCCCTGTGGGCGGCACGATGGGCGCGCTTAATGCCGTGATGGGCACTGCCAGCGCCGCTATCGACAATGCCGCTTCCATCCAGCTTGGCGAACGCCTGACTACGTTGCGCACCAGCTTCAACGCGCTGCAGGGCCGCGTGATGCTCGAACCCATCGAGACCGAGGTCAACCGCATGGTGAGCGATCTGCAGAAGCTGCCCGAAGCCATCGCCGAAGTGCGCGCGCGCGGCTATACCTTTGCCGCATATCTGGAACGCAAAGCCGAAGTCCTGGCGCAGCGCTGGGGCGAAATCGAAAGCGAAGTGCGCCGCACCATCGAGCGCGAAAGCCACCCCCTGCGCAGTGAACTTGACGATTACGCCGCGCGCATCAACACCGCCAATCAGCGCCTTGAGGCCGGGCGTGACGAGCTGGCAGACAACGCCATCGACGAGCTGGAGACCAACCTGGCCGCCCTCACCAGCCGGATCGAGGCGGTCGAACGCCGTCTGCGCAGCAGCTATCAAACGCTCACCGAAGACACCCGGCAGTTGGACAGCCAGTTGGATAAAATCCGCTGGTACCTGGAACGTATCGACGAAGCCAGCTTCAAACTGCTGGCCGGTGAATCCGTCTTCATGGTCGCTGAGGCCGAATGGGTGGCCAGCGGTCGCGGCAAAGACGATCCGAACGGCTACTTATACCTCACAGACCAGCGCATGATCTTTGAGCAGTCCGAAACCGTCGGGCGCAAACTGGGCATGTTCGGCGGCCAGCACGTGCGCGAGGTCGAATGGGATATTCCGCTCACCCGCTTCGAGGATGTCACCGCCGAAAACAAAGGCATGTTCGGTGGCAAAGACATGCTGAACTTCACCCTGGGGGCCGGTGCGCCCTATCCCAGGATCACCGTTGAAGTGCTGGGCGATGCAGAATGCAGGTTCTGGGAAAAGCAGATCAGGCGCATGACCTCTGGCGATGTTCAGGACGAACGCGCCATCCCCCCCGATCCTGAAGTGGTCGAAATGCTCAGATCCGCACCTTCCAAATGTCACGTTTGCGGCGCGACCGTTCCCGCCATCATGGCCGGGCAGATGCAGGTCGAATGTGCTTACTGCGGCACGGTGATTCGCCTGGCGTAAACCCGCACCACACGCCATCCAGGGTTTCCCACCATAATGGGAAACCCTAATTCAGCAGCAGCGTGAGCGCCGCAAACAGGCAGCCGCACGTCACCGCAATCGCCAGCGCCGCGCAGCCAAAAATACGCCACACGCCGAAGCGCGCCACAAATGCCGTAACTGCCAACCCCCGCATGTAGCCCAGAATTTCACGCATCCGCACCCCTACCTTCTGTCTCTCTTAGCTTACAGAATAGATTACACAGCTTAGGGCTGTGCGACCACCAGCTAAGAAGCTGCCCAATCTGTCCTTAGGCAAGCAGGTACCCTGACGCTATAATCATCCCATGTGCAGCGTCTACATGAAGGGCTATGGCATGACAGTGTGGTGGAAGAGAGGGGTCATTTACCAGATTTACCCCAACAGTTTCAAAGACAGCAGCGGTGACGGCATCGGCGACCTGCGCGGCGTCATCGCACAATTGGATTACCTGCAGTGGTTGGGCGTAGATGCGATCTGGTTCTCGCCTATTTTCCCGTCACCGATGGCCGATTTCGGCTACGATGTCTCCGATTACGAGACCATCAACCCGCGCTATGGATCCCTCGCAGATTTCGACGAACTCCTCAGCCAGTCCCACCGGCGCGGCCTTAAAATCATCCTGGACCTCGTGCCCAACCATACCTCCAGCCAGCACCCCTGGTTTCTGGAGTCCCGCGCTTCGCGGGATAACCCCAGGCGCGACTGGTACATCTGGCGCGATCCCGCCCCGGATGGCGGCCCGCCGAATAACTGGCTGGCTTACTTTGGGGGCCGCGCCTGGACGTTCGACGAACACACCGGCCAGTATTACCTGCATAACTTTCTGCCAGAGCAGCCAGACCTCAACTGGCGTAATCCCGACGTCAAAGAAGCGATGTTCGATGTCATCCATTTCTGGCTGGGGCGCGGTGTGGATGGCTTCCGCATCGATGTTATCGACCGTATCCTCAAGGACACGCAGTTTCGGGATAACCCGCCGAATCCCGGTTGGAAAGAAGGCGATAACCTCGTCTGGTCGCTGCTGCGCGTCTACAGCGAACAGCAGCACGAAGAAATTCATGACTATATGCGTGAATTCCGCGCCATCTTCGACGCCTACCCGGAGCGTGTTTCCATCGGCGAAGTGGACTATGGGCTTACACCTCACCAGCTCGCCAGATACTACGGCGAGGAATACGACGATCAGGGCGACGAACTGCACCTCCCGTTCAATTTCACGCTTATCCCGCTGCCCTGGAATGCCGCTGCCATTCGCGCCCATGTCGATGAATACGAATCAGTCCTCCCAGATTACGCGTGGCCGAATTATGTCCTGGCCAACCACGACATGCCGCGCGTCGCCAGCAAAGTGGGGCGAGACCAGGCCCGTGTGGCCGCCATGCTGCTGCTCACCCTGCGCGGCACCCCAACCCTGTACTATGGCGATGAACTCGGCATGGAAAATGTCCCCATTCCCCCAGAGAAAATCCTGGATCCCCAGGGCAGGAATACCAGCGGCTTTAACCGCGACGAGACGCGTACCCCCATGCAGTGGGATGCGTCGCCGAACGCGGGTTTCGCAGCGCCTGGTGTGGAGACCTGGCTTCCGGTTGGCGAAAATTACCGTGAGGTCAATGTCGCCGCGCAGCGGGAGGATCCCGCCTCCATTCTGTCGCTTTACCGCCGCCTCCTGGCCCTGCGCCGGGAGTCGCGCGGCCTCTCCGAAGGCCAGTACGCGCCGGTGGACGGTGTGCCGGTGAGCTGCTTTGTCTATACCCGCAGCGCCCCCGGCGATAACTATCTCATCGCCCTGAACCTCTCTGCACAGCCACAAACCATCACGGTGCCAGGCGGCGGTTCCGCCCGTGTGACAGTTTCGGCTTTTGCAGATCGCGATGGCGAAACCGTGAACCTGGACTCGTTCGCGCTGCGTGCCAACGAGGGACTGATCCTGAAGATGCTTTAACGTCGCACTGGCGCAGCGCCGCCGGGGGGTCAGCCTTTGGCGGCGAAGCGCCGTTCTTTGCGATACGTGGCCCCTGTGGGCGCGAGCGTGCTCGAATACAATGCAAACTCCTTCACCGCAAAGCTCCCGCTGGCGAAAGCGGCATGCTGTGCGAAGAATCGGTCGATCTCCGCGCGCGTCGGCGGCGTTTTTAACCGCGCCAGGGTGATATGCGCGGCGAATGGTTTATCTTCTGGCGGGTAGCCCAGGCTCACGATCTGCCGCTCGCAGTCCGCTGCCAGCCTGTTCAGGGTCTCTGGTGCCTCTGCCCCCACCCACAGCACACGCGGATCACGGCGCGGCGGGAACTGACCCACACCCGCCAGGCGCATCTCAAAGGGCGCGAAGCTAACGTGCCCCAGCGCCTCCACCAGCGGCGCGAACGCTGCCTGGTCCACCTCGCCGATGAAGCGCAGCGTGATGTGCAGTTGCTCCGGTTTAACCCAGCGCACGCCGTCCAACCCCTGGCAGACCTCGCGCACCTGTGCCCTGACCGGTTCGGGAATATCGACCGCAGCAAACAAACGCATTAAAAACCTCTCAATCCGCCCGCAAATCCGCCCGGAATGTTCGCTTTTCTGATGACATCTACGTTAGAATTATAGCACGCTTAATTGCCAACAGGACCGTGCAGCATGACCTTGAACGCAGCTTACTCCGTGGGAACGCTCATCGGGAAACGTTACATTCTGCAGCATCAGCTTGGCTTCGGCGGCATGGGTGCGGTCTACCGCGCCTTCGACCGTCTCGCGGGTCAGAACGTGGCGCTCAAACAGGTTACCACCGAACCGGGCCGCCTGCGTTTTGGCAGTTTCAGCAGCAACCTGGACCTCAATGTCTCCCTGGCACAGGAGTTCCGAACCCTGGCCTCGCTGCGCCATCCGCATATCATCAGCGTGCTGGACTACGGCTTCAACAGCCTGATCGTCTGGCCAGATGCCCCCGCCGTGCGCATGCCCTACTTCACCATGGAACTGCTCGAACACGGCGACACCCTGCTGGCTTCTGCCCAGCGGCAGACGCTGGTCGGCAAGGTTGACCTGCTGCTGCAGCTCCTGCATGCCCTGCTCTACCTGCATCGGCGCGGCATTCTTCATCGCGACCTTAAGCCGAGCAATGTTATGGTCACCACTGCCGAAGACGGCAGCCCCGTGGTCAAGACGCTGGATTTCGGGCTTTCGGTCGCGCATCATGAGCTTGACCCGCAGAATTACGTCACAGTGGGCACGCTGGATTATATGTCGCCAGAGGTGCTGCGCGGCCAACCCCCCACCGAAGCCGCAGACCTGTTCGCCGTCGGCGTCATGGCCTATGAGGTGTTCGCAGGCAGCCACCCGTTTAAAGGACCGAATAATGCCGATTTCACGGCCATGCTGAACAATCTCTTCGAGCATGATCCGGATATCAGCATGCTGCCGCCCACCCTGGCCCCCATTGTCCTGCGCCTGCTGGCCAAGAACCCCACCGAACGCTACCGCGATGCAGCCATCGTCATTGCCGAACTGCGCGCGGCGGTCGGCATCAGCCAGGCGCAAGAGAATACCGCGATCCGCGAGAGCTTCCTGCAGGCTGCGCGCCTCATCGGGCGGGATGGCGAACTTACACAGCTTACCAGCGGCCTCAGTGCCATTCTTTACGCAGAAAATCCGGCGGGCAGCGCCTGGCTGGTCGCGGGGGAGAGCGGCGTCGGCAAGTCTCGCCTGCTGGATGAACTGCGCACACAGGCGCTGGTGCGTGGCGCGCTGGTGCTGCGCGGGCAAAGCGTCAGCGCGGGGGGCAGCCTCTATGGGTTGTGGCGTCCGGTGCTGCGCTGGTTGTGCCTCACCATGCCCATCAGTGCCGAAGAAGCCAGTGTCCTGAAGCCGCTGGTGCCAGACCTCGCCCAACTGCTTGGTCTGCCAGACCTGCCAGATGCCCCCGAACTTCCCCCACAGGCCGCCCAGGAGCGTCTTTTTGCCACCATAGAGGGGCTGTTTGCGCGTCAAACGCAGCCCACGCTGCTGATCCTGGAAGACCTCCACTGGGCCAGTGAAAGCCTGGACCTGCTGGTGCGCATCACCGCGCATGTCAAGGCGCTGCCGCTGCAGATCGTCGCCAGCTTCCGCTATGACGAACGCCCCGACCTGCCGGAAAAACTCCCCGATATGCGCCTGCTGCGGCTCAAACGCCTCTCCGCAGTGCAGGTGCGCGAGCTTAGCGTCGCCATGCTGGGGAATGCTGGGCGTTTGCCCCAGGTCGTTGACCTGCTGACGCGCGAAACAGAAGGCAACGCCCTGTTCATCGTGGAGGTCGTGCGCACCCTGGCCGAAGAAGCCGGTCATCTCGACCGTGTAGGCGCGGTCACGCTGCCGCAGCAGATTGTGGCAGGCGGCATGTACCGCATTATCCAGCGCAAGCTGCTGCGCCTGCCGGATGCCACCCGCCCGCTGCTGGAACTGGCCGCCACCGCCGGGCGCGTCCTGGATCTGCCCGTGCTTCAGGCCGCATCCGGGATCCCTGACCTTGCAGACTGGCTCACGACCTGCGCCAATGCCGCAGTGCTCGAAGTCCAGGAAAACCGCTGGCGCTTCTCGCACGACAAACTGCGCGACGGTGTGCTGGCCGAGATCCCTGACGAGCGCCGTCCGCAGCGTCATGCCCAGCTCGCACACGCCATCGAAGCGGTTCATGCCCATAGTTCCGACCAAACGGTCGCGCTGGCCTATCATTGGCAGCAGGCCGGGGACGCCGCAAAATCCGCCTACTATGCAGAGCAGGCTGCTGACCAGGCCATCACCAACGGCGCGAACCGGGTGGCGGTGCAGTATCTGGAACAGGCGCTCCAGGCGCTTCAGCAGCTTCCCCCAGATCCGGCCATCCAGCGCCGCATCGTTCACATCACCATGAAATATACCCGCGCCGGAGCGCATCACGCGCTCGAAGACGGCGAGCGGCTGCTGCAGGAAGCGGCAGAACTGGCCCGCGGCCTCCACGACGAAGAACTCGAAGCCCGCGTGCTGGGCAGTTCGGGCGCGTTCTTCTTCATGCGCGGTCAGATGGGCAAGGCGTTTGGCTTCTTTAACCAGTCGATTGCCGCCGCCGAGCGCTTCGGCCTCGACGAAATGCTTGTACTGCCCTACAACATCCTGGGGCGCGCGATGGCGCTCAACGGCGATTACGGTCAATCCAACGAGATGCTGGCGAAGGGGATTCCGCTAGCAGAGCGCTTCGGCGAAAACGAACTGCTCTCCGGTTCCCTGGCCTTCTATGGCGTGGGACTGGTGATTGCCGGCCAGCTAGAGGCCGGTGAGCCGGTGGTCGCGCGCTGCCTTGCGCTTTCCGCCAGCCTGGGGCTGCCAGAACGCCACGCCGGTGACCTGGTCATTCTGGGCATGGGTTACCTGTTCGCCGGTCAGTTCGACCGTGCCCAGCAGTTCTTATCCGACGCGCTCCATGCGGCGCAGGAACGCCATATGCCGCAGTCGGTCTACGTCGCGGGGGGCGGCCTGGGCGTGCTCCATACCATCCTCGGCCACACCGACGAAGCGCTCAAAAATCTGAGTATGGCGCTCAAACTGTTCGAGGAGCACCGCTGGATGATTCACGCGTCGCTCTACCTGGCGTATCAGGCCGAACTCAACCGCCGGATGGGGGATCCCATCGGCGCGCAAGACACGCTTCAGAAAGCCGCCGAGGTCGCGCAAAATCTGAATCAGAAACTGGGCGGCGCGGAAATCGCGCGCGTGCGGGCGCGTCTGGCCATCGATAACGAAGACTGGGAAGCGGCAGAAACCCACCTGCGCGCCTGCATGGAAAGTCACGAAGCGGGCAGCCGCGTCGCGCTCGCGGTGCGCGCCAAACACGAATTGGGTGAAGTGCTGCTGCGCCGTGGCCTCACCGAAGAAGCGAACCGCTGCCTCAGCGAAGCGCAGCAAAGCATGGCCGCACTGCACATGAGCCGCTGACCCGACACAGGTCTCGCTTGTGCGCGCCTGGGGGGCGATGCTGCGACATTACGCCTGCGCCAATGCCACACGGTGACGGCTCAGGCCCGTTTCAAACCTGCTGCCAGCATCCCCCGGCCAGTGGAGACGCGGTGAGGCGATTTAGCCGCACGTGCTGTGCTTGGGTAGTTATGGCGATAAAATGGCGTAATATCGATCTGTACACGAAAGGGGTCCCCCCATGACCGAGCGACTCTATTACCACGACAGCTATACCCGCCAGTTTACCGCGTCAGTGCGCAGCTACACCGCCGCCGGGCTGATCCTCGACCGCACCTGTTTCTATCCCACCGGCGGCGGCCAGCCACACGATACCGGCACCATTGGCGGTGTGCAGATTGTGGACGTGCTTTCGCAGGACGATGGGGGCGTGCTGCACATCCTCGACGGCACGCTTGCGGCGACCGCCGGTGAAGTGCCCTGCATGGTGGATTGGCCCCGCCGCTTTGATCACATGCAGCACCACACCGGCCAGCACCTGCTGACCCAGGCGTTTGTCTCCGTCACCGGCGCGCAGACAGTGGGCTTTCACCTCAGCGCCGACAGTGTAACCATTGACCTCGACCAGGCCGTGACCGCCGCCCAGATCGATGCTGTAGAGACACTCGCCAACCAGATCGTACAGGAGAATCGCGCGGTCACAGCCCGCCTCATCGACCCCGACGACGCCAGCGCCGTCCGTATGCGCAAAATGCCGGAGAAAATCTACACCGCCGGGCTGCGCGTGATCGAGATTGCAGATTTTGACCTCACGGCCTGCGGCGGTACCCATGTGGCACACACCGGCGAAATCGCGCTCATCAAGGTGCTGAAGGCAGAAAAACGTGGCGACAAAACCCGCGTCGAGTTTCGCTGTGGCATGCGTGCCTTCGACGACTACCGCCTGAAATCCGGCATTACCGGCACCCTCATGGCCGAGATGACCTGTGGGCTGCACGAGATCATCGCCAACGTCAGCAAAGCGCGTGCCGACCTCCGCGCCGCCCAGTCCGCGCTCAAGGCCGCCTCGAATCGCCTGGTCGCCTACGAATCCGCCGAACTGCTCGCGCAGGCCGTGCCGCACGCCGCGTTCCGTGTGGTGCGCGCGGTCTTCGATGACCGTGATCCCGCAGAGCTGAAGCTGCTCGTCACCCAGTTGGTGGCCACGCCCGGCATCGTCGCGCTGATCGGTGCGGCGGGAGAGAAAGCCCAGGTGATCTTCGCCCGCAGCGCAGATCTGCCCCATGACCTGAACCCCGCTTTTAAGGCGGCAGTTGACGTTATCGGAGGGCGCGGCGGCGGTCGCCCGGAATGGGTGCAGGGCGGCGGCGTGTCGGCCACCGTCGGGCAGATTCAACAGGCGCTCCATGCCGCGCTCGACCGGTTGGATTAAGGCGTGTTCGCGGCGGGTTTTCCTGGCGCAGCCCGGGTTGAGGCTGGCCGTAATCGCTCATTTGTGCTATCATGATGTCCCTTGCCATACGGTCAAATGAGAGTCCTTTCAACGGGCAGCGCCGCAGCATGCAGGCAGGGATTGTCCCGATGTGTCAGCAACGGATAAACCGATGATGCTTGAGGTTGAGCTTACAAAACAACAGCGCGCGGTGAGCCGCCGCGCGCTTAAAGGCAGCCTGTTTCTGGAAGGTCCCGCCGGAGCAGGCAAAACAACGGCTGGCGCGGCGCGCGTGGCCCATCTGCTGGAGAAAAATGTGCCAGCCAGCGAGATCCTGGTCATGGTGCCGCAGCGCACCCTGGCCGCGCCCTATGCTGCCCTGGATCTGCCGCCTGGCGGCGAGATCAGCATCACCACCCTGGGCGGGCTGGCACGCCGCGCCATTGACCTGTTCTGGGTGCTGGTGGCCGAAGACGCCCACTTCGCGCAGCCGCAGCAGCGCCCCACGTTTCTCTCGCTCGAAACAGCCCAGTACTACATGGCGCGCATCATCGCCCCGGTAATCGCCGAGCGCGGTTTCTTCGAGACGATTACGATCAATCGCAACCGCCTCTACAGCCAGATTATCGACAACCTGAACAAGGCAGCGGTGGTGGGCTTTCCCCACACAGAGATCGGCGAACGCCTGAAAGCTGCCTGGAACGGGGACGACACCCAGCGCCGCATCTACGACGAAGTGCAGGAATGCGCCACGATCTTCCGGCAGTTCTGCCTGAGCCACAATCTGCTGGATTTTTCGCTTCAGGCCGAGCTGTTCACCCAGCGCCTGTGGTCACTGCCGCCCTGCCGCGCCTACCTGACCCGCCTCCACAAACACCTCATCATCGACAATCTGGAAGAAGACAGCCCCGCCGCGCACGACATCCTGCGCGACTGGCTGGCCGAATGCAAATCTGCCCTCGTCATCTACGACACCGGCGCGGGGTATCGCCGTTTCCTGGGGTCAGATCCCGAAAGTGCCCACACGCTTAAGGCTGCCTGCGACAAAGCGGAACTGTTCCAGGGATCCTTTGTCACAACACCGGATCTCGCCGCGTTCGGCGCTGAACTGGCGCTCAGCCTCAACCGCCCGGCAGCCGTCAACGAGGGCAGCCCGCGCGCCGCCATCGCCTACGAGAATCACCATTACCACCCGCAGATGATCGACTGGACTGCCGAAGAAATCACCAGGCTGGTGGAGCAGGAAGGCGTCCCGCCGCGGGAAATTGTGGTGCTCGCACCCTATCTTTCAGACGCGCTGCGCTTCGCCCTCATGAACCGGCTCGAAACGGCGGGCATCCCAGTGCGCTCGCACCGTCCCTCGCGCTCGCTGCGCGAAGAACCCGCCGCGCAGTGCCTGCTCACGCTGGCGCAGATCGCGCACCCGGACTGGGCCCTTAAGCCAACCCAGTTTGATGTCGCCTACGCCTTCATGACCGCCATCGCCGGTCTCGACCTTATCCGCGCGCAGTTGCTGGCACAGATCGTCTACCATCAGGGCAGCCTCCATCCGTTTGAACGCATCCTGCCGGAAATGCGCGAGCGCATCACCTACGGGTTCGGCGGGCGCTACGACGCGCTGCGGCTGTGGATCGACGAATACCGTGCAGGCCCCCCTGAAGCCCTGGATCATTTCTGGAGCCACATCTTCGGCGAGGTGCTGTCGCAGCCGGGGTTCGGTTTTCATGGCGATTACGGCGCGGCAGAGGTCGCGGCCAACCTCATCGACTCCGCGCGCAGTTTCCGCTGGACGATTTCGGTGCCGCCAGACGGCAAAACCTTGGCGCAGGAATATGTGGAGATGGTGGCCGGCGGCATCATCGCCAACCAGTACCTGCGGAGCTGGGAACTGGACGATGTGGACGCAGTGCTGGTCGCCCCTGCCTACACCTTTCTGATGCGCAATACGCCGGTGGATTACCAGTTCTGGCTCAACATCGGCGGGCAGGGCTGGTCAGAGCGGCTCTACCAACCGCTGACTCACGCTTATGTCCTCACGCGCGGCTGGCCCGTTGGCCGCAAATGGCTGGATACCGACGAAGTGGAGGTAACGCAAAGCGCGCTCTACCGCCTCGCACTGGGGCTTATTCACCGCTGCCGCCAGCGTGTGTACCTGGGCTACAGCGAGTTGGGCGAAGGGGGCTACGATCAGCGCGGGCTGCTGCTGGAGGCCATCCAGCGGATGCTGCGCCGGTTGGCCAGCAGCGCAGAAGGGGCGGCAGATGTTTAAGCCACGACCCAAACAGCAGGCCGTCCTGGACTATACCGGCGGCAGAATGGCGGTGCTGGCGGTGCCCGGCAGCGGCAAAACGCGCACGCTCTCGTACCTTGCCGCGCTGCTGGTGGCCAGCCAGAAGATCGGCGACGATCAGGAAGTGCTCATCGTGACGCTGGTCAACTCTGCGGTGGATCACTTCGCGCGGCAGGTGGGCGCGTTCGTCAAGGATCGCGGCCTGCTGCCCGGCCTGGGCTACCGCGTGCGCACCCTGCACGGGCTGGCCAACGACATCGTGCGCGAACGTCCGGCGCTGGTTGGCCTGTCAGACGATTTCCAGATCCTCGACGAGCAGGAAGCAGACGCAATTCTGGAAGACGCCGCGCTGACCTGGGTGCGCAACAATCCCAACGCCATGCACGATTACATCTGGGATCATCTGGCCGAAAACGAATACGAGAAGGTGCGCCGCGACGACTGGCCGCGCGAGGCCGTCAGCATCGCGCGCAGCGTCATCAAACAGGCCAAAGACAGGCAGATGACCCCGGATGACGTGCGGCACGGCCTGGATCGCTTTGGCAAGCCGCTGCCGCTGGCAGAACTGGGCTGCGCCATCTACTACGCCTACCAGCGCGGCCTGAACTATCGCGGCGCTGTGGATTTTCAGGATCTGATCCGGCTGGGGCTGCACGCGCTGCAAAGCGATGACTCGTACCTTAAGCGCCTGCGCCACCGCTGGCCCTACATCCTGGAAGACGAAGCGCAGGACAGCAGCAAGCTTCAGGAAACCATGCTGCGCACCCTCAGCGGCGAAAAGTCTGGCAACTGGGTGCGGGTGGGCGATCCCAACCAGGCCATCTACGAGACCTTCACCACCGCCCGCCCGGAATATCTGCGCGCTTTCGTGGAGGAACGTGGCGTGAAAGGCCGCGAACTGCCGAATTCCGGGCGTTCGACCCTCAGCATCATCGCCCTGGCCAACACCCTCATGGACTGGGCGCAGACCGGGCACCCGTCCGAGGCCATCCGGCGGCGCGCGCCGCTGCAACCGCCAAAGATCCAGCCCGTGCCCAAAGGCGACCCGCAGCCTAACCCGCCAGATCAACCGCAGCAGATCTACATCCGCCCGGAAAACTACTCACCAGCGGCAGAAATCGAAGCCGTCGTGAAGTCGGTGGCGGCGTGGCTGCCCCACAACCTGGACAAAACCGTCGCGCTCCTTGTGCCGCGCAACGATCGCGGCTCAGAAGTCGTGGCTGCGCTCAAAAAACGTAACCTGGACGTGGTCGAACTGCTGCGCAGCACCAGCACCACGCGCGAGACGGCGGGCGCGCTGGCGCTCATTCTGGATCATCTCTCGCAGCCGGTGAATCCGCCCTCCCTGGCGACGGTTTTCGCCGTGTGGCGGCGCGCCGATCGTGACGATCCTGAACTGGGCACGCGGCTGCAAGCCATCCTCAAAGTGCTGCGCACCATCAAACATGTCGAGGATTTTGTGTGGCCGCGCCGTGATGCAGACTGGATCGACACCACGCCGGATCTCATCGAGATGCTGGAACGGGACGAATTCCTGCGCGACCAACTGCTGATGTTCCGCGCGCTGCTCCAGCGCTGGCAGCAGGCCGTGATGCTGCCCATCGACCAGTTGATTCTGACCCTGGCGCAGGACCTGTTCGTGACCCAGGTCGATCTCGCCATCGCCTACAGTCTGGCGGTGCTGCTGCGCCGCGATGCCGAAGATCACCCGCACTGGCGGCTGCCGCAGTTCACCGACGAACTCAAAAAAGTCGCGCAGAACAAACGCCGCGTGATCGGCCTCAGCCAGGACGACACCGGCTTTGATCCGGATGCCCACAAGGGCAAAGTGACCGTTGCCACCATGCACCGCGCCAAAGGCCTGGAGTGGGATCGGGTGTACCTGCTTTCGGTGAACAACTACGATTTTCCGTCAGACGAGCCGCAGGATACGTTCATCGGCGAACGCTGGTTCGTGCGCGACAACTTCAACCTCGAGGCCGAGGCGCTGGAACAACTGGAGGCCGCCGCCAACCCCCTGAAGCTGGACTATGAAGAAGGGCTGGCCACGCAGGAGTCCCGGTTGGACTATGTGGCTGAGCGCCTGCGCCTGCTCTACGTGGGAATCACGCGCGCCCGCAGCGAACTGGTCATGACGTATAACACCGGGCGCGATGGCAAACGCCAGCCTGCCGCCCCGTTCATCGCCCTGCAAACGTTCTGGGAAAACCGTGAACCGTCCACAAAGAACTAGCACCGCCCGTTCGTGAACCGCCCGCGTATGTACCGCCCGCCAGATCGGGCGCATGGCGAGGCAGATGCCGGGGTGCAGGGGGCTTTGCTCCCTGCCGGGGTTGGCAGGGGCAGCGCCCCTGACAACCCCGCGCCCCTGCCACAATGCACATGACTCCCGTTCTTGTATTTACCGCGGGCAGGAGGCACCGCCAATGAAAATCTACAGCCAGAGCAGCTTGCAGGATTACGTGGACTGCGCCCGGCGCTACCAACTGCGCCATCTCGACCATCTCAAATGGCCAGCGGTCGAAACCGAACCGCTGCTGGAACGCGAGCGCCACATGCAGCAGGGAGCCTTGTTCCATCAGATGATTCACCAGCATCTCGCCGGTATCCCTGTCGAATACCTGAACCCTGCCGACGAACCACTGCGCCGCTGGTGGCAGGCGTACCTTGCGGGGGGGCTGGCCGGGCTTCCTGCGCACCGCTACCCGGAACTGACGCTGCAAACCACCCTGGCAGGCGCGCGCCTCGTCGCCCGGTTTGACCTGGTGGCGGTCCAACCTGGCACACGCGCCGTGATCGTGGACTGGAAGACCGCTGCCCACCGCACGCCCCACCGCCACCGCATGCAGACGCTTGTCTATCGCTATGTGCTGGCAACCTCCGGCGCGCATCTCAACGACGGCCAGCCGTTCGCGCCGGAACAGATCGAGATGCGCTACTGGTTCGCGGACGATCCCCACGAACCCGAAACCCTTGCCTACGATTCTGCGCAGTTCAGCCAGGACGAAAGCCGCCTGCGCGACCTCATCACCGAGATCGAAACCCGGCAGGACTTCCCGCTGACACCTGACCTGCGACGCTGCGCGTTCTGTGTGTACCGCTCGCTGTGTGATCGCGGCCTGCGCGCCGGCACCGATCCCGGCCCCGAAGCAGAAACCGATATCGATACTGTCGCAGCGCCGGAATTTACGTTCGACTTTGACCAGATCGCGGAGATTGAATTCTGATGATTGCACGCACGTGGCGCACACCCGCCCCCGTCACCGTCCCGGATGATCTCCTGGACGTGGCAGGTGGCGTTCAGCTTCTGGCAGAAACCCTCATGCGGCGCGGCATCACCAGCGCCAGCGCCGCCCGCGCCTTTCTTGACCCCGCAGCCTATAAGCCCACCCCGCCAGAAGCCCTGCCGAATATGGCGCGCGCCGCCGCCCGCCTTTCAGACGCGCTGCGCCGCCGTGAACCGCTGCTGGTGTGGGGTGATTTCGATGTCGATGGCCAAACCTCAACCACGCTGCTGGTGACGGCGCTGCGCAGCCTGGGCGCAACCGTGCGCTATTTCATCCCCAGCCGCGAAGACGGTCACGGCATTAAGCTCGAACGCCTCAAACAGGTGCTGGACGATGCCGCCGTGATCGTCACCTGCGATACCGGTATCGCCGAACACGAGTCCATCGCCTACGCCCAAAGCCGGGGCGTGGATGTCATCGTCACAGACCATCACCAACTGCCTGCCGCCCTGCCCCATGCCTTCGCCTGCGTCAACCCGCAGATGCTGGACGGCGCACACCCGCTGGCGACCCTGCCCGGCGTCGGGTGCGCCTATAAACTGGTCGAGATGCTCAGCGGCGAACCGCGCCCGGACCTGCTCGACCTCGTGGCGCTTGGCATCGTGGCCGACGTGGCCGTCCAGCGCGCCGATGCCCGCTACCTGCTTCAGCGCGGGCTGCAGGCGCTGCGCATCACAGACCGTTTGGGGCTGCGCGAACTGATGCAGGTGGCCAGCATCGCCCCCGAAATGCTTACCGAAGAAGACATCGCCTTTGCACTTGCGCCGCGCCTCAATGCCCTGGGCCGCCTGGACGACGCCAACACCGCCGTCGAATTTCTGTCTACCAGCGACCTCACCCAGGCCCGCATTCTGGCGCAGCGCATCGACGGGCTGAATAACGAACGCAAACTGCTCTCGCAGCAGATTACAGACGCGGCGCTCAATATGGTTGAACGTGACCCGTCGCTGCTGGATTACGCCGTGCTCGTGCTGGCGCATCCCCAGTGGGCTGCCAGTGTTCTCGGCATAGTGG
>CAZQIJ010000054.1:0-15457 GCA_964592955.1 uncultured Anaerolineaceae bacterium | reverse complement strand
GGCGTAGGCTGGGCTGGCGAAGCGCAGCCCTTGGCGTTTGGCGTTGGTCCACGATGCCGGGTGGCTATATTTAGCTATGATGGTAACTGCTCAGGCTACTTACCCCAATTACGCTTAGCCGCTGACGCGGCTAAAAAATGCTTGCCAGGCTGTGCCGTTCCTGCATCCCCTCAAGCCGCAGGGGTGTGCCGCCCTTCGTCAGCAACCCAGCGCAACCCAGCGCAACCCTGTGCAGCGATCTTCTGCGACACGCGCTAAAACCGTTGTGCCGTCTTCCGTGATGGAGAAACCAGTGGCAGCAGGCCTGGTTGTTAGAGGTTTGGTGGGCGGAACGCCTGCCCAAATGCCGGCGCTGCTGTTTCCGTTTTTCCATTAAGCCAAAGATGTTGGCCAAATTCAGGAAATGCTCCTAAAATTAGCAGGAAATGTTGGAATCCGGTTGACTGGGCAAGGGGTTCATGGGACAAAAACTCGCAATCGACTTTGGGACAACAAACAGCGTCATTGCCCGCTGGAATGACGATCTCTCTGAACTGGTTACGCTGCCTGATATGAGCGACGCCGCAACGAAAGATCGTCCCTCCGTCGTGCCATCGCTGCTCTATGTTGAAAACGGCAGCGATGCTGCGGTTGTTTGTGGACAGGTTGTAAGAACGCGCGGGCTGGACAGCCAGCGCGATAATCGTCTCTTCCGCAACTTCAAGCGTGGGATTGTTGCGTCGCCCTCTCCGGAACCGCGTACCATTGATGGTGTAAGCTGGCATGACCGTGACGCCGGGCGTAGTTTTGTGAAACACCTGATTGCGAATCTGCCGTATAAGAGTGAGGAAATTGAACAGCTTGTGCTAACCGCCCCGGTCGCCTCCTTCGAAGGTTACCTGGACTGGTTGAACAGCGTTGTTGATGAAATCGCTGTCGATAAAATTCGCATCGTGGATGAATCGACCGCGGCTGCGCTCGGATACGCCGTGACGAAACCCGGCGCGGTGGTGCTGGTCTTCGATTTTGGCGGTGGCACGCTGGATCTTTCGCTGGTGCAGTTGCCGGAAAACCGGGAGAAGACTGGCGGGTTCCTGGCACGTTTGCGGGGGGGGAATCCCAACCAACACACGGCCCGTGTCATTGCAAAGGCCGGGCGCATTATTGGCGGCAGCGATATTGACCAGTGGATGGTTACGGAAGTGCTGCGGCGCACCGGTGTAAGCACCCAGCGCCTGGGTAACGACTATGCTGCCCTGCTCACGAGCTGCGAAGCGGCCAAGATTGAGCTGTCAAGGGTTGAAAACGTTACGATACGCTTTAACGCCGAAGGGGCATCCTACGAAGCGGCCTTAACCCGCACCGAGCTCGAAACACTGCTGGAAGAAAACGGGTTCTACACCACCCTGCGCCGCGTCGTAGATAAAGTAATGCACGTTGCCCGCCAACGCGGTATTTTTAAGGAAGACATCCACTATGTGCTGATGGTCGGCGGCACGTCGCTGATGCCGTCTGTGCAGCGAACCCTGGGGCAGTACTTCACCGATATGGCGGTGCGCGCGGATAAACCGTTCACGGCTGTGGCCGAAGGGGCGCTTCAGGTTGCCGCAGGCTATGGGCTGGAGGATTACCTGATTCACAGTTACGGGCTGCGCCATCTTAATGCCGAGACGGGGGATCATGACTACGATGAGATTATCCCAATGGGCAGCCGTTACCCAACAGCGACACCTATTGAGGTGGTTCTGGGTGCAGCGCACGATAACCAGGCGGAAATCGAGTTCGTGATCGGCGAGATCGACACCGAAGCCCTGTCTATGGTTGAGGTCAAGTATGAGAACGGGCAGGCGGTCTTTGTTGCGCAGGCCGGTGACGTGGAACAGCAGATTATCCCGTTGAATGAATCGGACGCGATCAGAATGCTGGCGAAACTGGACCCCGCCGGGAAGCCGGGCGAGGAGCGCATTCGGGCGCAGTTTATGGTGAACGACCGCCGCCAACTGCGCGTTACGGTCACAGACTTGCTGACGAACAAAGAACTGCTGAGCGATGTTGCGCTCGTGACGCTGCGCTAAGGAGAGGAGTCCAGATGCCGAAAAGCCAGATTACCGGGCGTGAACCACGCCTGGCCAGTGGGTACACCAGGAAAGGCGAGCGTCGCCTTTCGCTGCGCCGCTTTGCCACAATGCTCAACATGCTGCCGCCAGAGGCCGTCTCCCTGGATGCACTGGCAGCAGCAGTGGCGAATGAGGAGTTCTTCGTCCGCTTTAACGCCGCAAAGATGCTCAGCAGGCGCGGCGACCGCGACGCACGCCTGATCATGCAGGATGTGCTGACCAAAGGCGATGTGCCGTCGCGCGCCAGTGTCGCCCGGCACCTGTATGGTTTCTCGTGGTTCTCGGCAGAAGCGCTGATTCGCCAGGCGCTGAAAGACGAGGATTATCGCGTGCGGGAAGCGGCGATTTATGCGCTGTGTGACTTGCGCGAGCTGAACGCCTACCAGTTGATGGCGGAATTTCTGAAGCACGAGCACGATGATGTGCGTGCGGCAGCGGCCTGGGGCCTGCGCGACTGCCAGGACTCCGCAGCCGTGCCGGTGCTGGAAGTGGTGTTGCAGGCCAAAGATCCCGAAGTGCGCATTAAAGCGCTGGAGGCGCTGGGCGCAAACGACACCCCGGAAGCGATGCCTGTGGTCAGAAATGCCATGAACGACCCGGATCCTGAGGTCAAGTATGCTGCCACACTCAGCCTGCTGGAATTGGCCGGTGAACGCTGGCTTCAGGAGCTTTCTGGTATCATTGGCCGAACCAGCGGTGTGACGCTTCAGCAGGTGCTGCGTGGGTTCTTCCATGCCACCAACTACCTGAAGATCGATGTCGGCAAGACCAAAGCTGCCGATCTCATGATTGATGCCCTCGAAACCGCGCTGCTGGATGAAATGCCCGAAGTGCGGCGCGCAGTCATTTGGCCGCTGGCCTGGATGCACCACGAACGGACATCGCTTGTTCTGCGCAAAACCTACAATCTGGAGACGGTCAGCGACGTAAAGGCCGAAATCGTCAGAATCGCGACCAGCCTGATGTCAGACATTACCGGCGCAACGCAGGCAGAGCGCGAAGTTGCCAATTATATCCTGCAGGATGCCCTTAAAAGCAGTGATCCAGTGGTGCGGGGGGCCGCCGAAACCGCGCAGCGCAACCGTGAAGCCGTCAGCTACAGCGGGCATTAGACAGCAGTTGATGCCCATGCCGGATAACTGCCACAGGGCAGTTATCCGCTCACTACTCAACCCATTCGACCTGTATACCGCGTTCACCCAGAGCCTCGCGCAGGGCTTCCCACTGATCAGGCCGGACGATGACCGCCATCGGCCCCAGCCGCGCCCCCAGAAACCGTCGCAGCGCCGGCGCTTCATAGATGCCGTCCAGTACCTGGGGATCAGTTGTGCGCATGACCAGCAGACGTTCGAGCGTGACCGTTACCGACGAGCCGCCGCGCCAGTTTTCCAGTAGTTTTGTGATCGTTTGGGGCAGCGGGGCGTTTTCTGTTGCCCGCTGAATGAATGACGCAATCTGGCCGGTATTGATGCCCTGAACATCCGCCCGTTGAATGCCGGGTGTATCGATCCGGTAAGCATACGCTCCGCCTTTCAGTGTGGCAGGTGCCCCCCATGAGGTAAAGCGCGCAAGCTGGAAGCGCTCCAGACGGGAAACGCGCCGCGAAGCCAGCAGGGTGCCATCTGACTGCACGGTGAGGCGCTCGTCTGTTTCGGCGGGAGCCGGCCACTGCTGCGCCGGGTCAATGAAAGCGCGCCCGTAAGCCGTAAGCCGTGCGGCATCTTCCGCCAGATCAACCAGTCCCAGCCAGTGCATTGGCCCCAGGATGTAAAACTCCAGCAGCGCCCCTTCGACAGCATCCCAGCTCTCGAACCCATTGAGGTATTCACCCTCGTCATTGCGAATGTACCAGGAGTCATAGTCTCCGCCGGGTCGCTGGAAATCCGCGTTCTCGTCTTTCATGCCAAAGACATATTCATCCAGAGACCACCAGGCGCTGGCGGGCAGGTACTGGTTCATGAATTTCAACACAGCTTCGCGCGCGGCGGCGGGGTCATAGGTCCAGCCTGTCGGCTCAGGATGCAGCCCCTGTGTGTGCCACAGGTCACGGTATACAGCGCTTCTGCGCCAGCCGTCTGCCAGCGCCTTAAGCTGTGAGGAACGTTTGCCCTCCAGCCAGCGCCGTGCTTCGGCGCGCTTCGGGTACGCGCGGCCAGCCTCAATTTCTACCAGATCAGCGCTAAGCCCCAACCCAAGCAGAAAATTCAGCCGGGTGTCATCCGGTACCAGCATGAACTGTCGCAGCCCATCAAGCGCGGTCGCGTTCAGCAGATCCTGAGACTCCAGTTCCACGTTGTTAATCTGCAGATAGGCGAGAAACGTGGTGAGGTCATCGATGATGCTTGTATCTGCCTGCTGAATATTCTCGACCTCGTCCAGCGGATTGATGACCACTTCCTGTTTTTCGACGCGTTCCTGCACCACATCAACCTGCAGCGCGGCAGCGTTATAGCCGGTTTTGTGGGTGGGCAGCACGCCAGCCAGATCTGCCGGGATGTAAACGACCGGGCCAATGCCCACGCCAACCTTGTCCATGCCCATCGCGATCAGCCCGTTATAGTACAGCGCTTCGGCCACACTGACCGGGTTTTCGTGCGGTCTTTCGCGCTCTATGCGTCCGGCACCCATCTTGCGTATTTCGCCATACAGCCGCTCGAAGATGGCCGCATTCATGCGGCGTCCCGCACCCACCAATGCCTGAACTGCTCCACGCGCCTTCTCGTCCAGGGTGTCAAAGATCCTTTCGGCGCGTTCCGGGTCAAGCATTGCCAGGCCCAGCGCATTGATGCTATCCTGCGTGTTGAGGTGGTCAATTCTGACATTCCATTTGGCCGCCAGTACCGGCAGCAGCGCAGTGTCGCTCTCATGGAGCATCTCAAAAACATCTTTTTGCATAGGGCTGTCCATTGCACAAGAATAATCCTCAGGCATTATAGACATTCTGCCGCGTTTTTGAAACCGAGGGATGTCCCCTCAAAGCATGCTGAATCACAAGCGCCCTGGAATCTCCAGGGCGCTCGTAACCCCCGCTGATGGTGTTTATGCCGAAATTGCTTCGGCTTCTGGCGTGTGCGACCTGGCCTTGAACACCTCTTCATATTCACGCTCCAGTTCCTGGCGGAACTGCTGTGTGTAGAGGCTGTAGTAATGCCCGCGCAGGCGCAGCAGCTCGCGGTGACTGCCCATTTCCTGGATCTGGCCGTTGGCGATCACGACGATTCGGTCAGCGCGTCGTATGGTCGAAAGGCGGTGCGCGATCACAAAGCTTGTACGGCCGTGCATCAGGTTTTCCATGCCCTGCTGAATCAGCGCTTCGGTCAGCGTATCGACAGAACTGGTTGCCTCATCCATGATGAAGATTTCCGGGTTGGCCAGAATCGCGCGTGCCAGGCTGATCAACTGTTTCTGACCCACAGACAGCAGAATGCCACCCTCACCTACCTCTTCTTCATACCCTTTGTCCAAAGTCAGGATAAAAGGGTGCGCCCCTGCGCGCTGCGCCGCTTCCTCAATTTCTCTGTCCGTTGCGTCCAGCCGACCGTAGCGGATGTTCTCGCGGATCGTGCCAGAGAACAGATGCGGTGTCTGCAAGACCATGCCGATCCGTGAATGAATGGCATGGAGCGGCATGGTGGTGTAGTCGTGCCCGCCGATGCGAATTTGCCCGCCTTTCGGTTCGTAGAACCGGCACAGCAGGTTAACGATAGTGCTTTTACCGCCGCCGGTTGCGCCAACCAGTGCGACCATTTCCCCGGCTTTGATGTTCAGGCTGAAATCGCGCAGTACGGGTTTATCCGGGCTGTAGTAGAAGTCCACATGATCGAAAACGATGTCGCCACGTAACGTGCCTGGGTCTTCTGCGCCCTTGCGATCGCGAATCTCCGGTGCCGTATCCAGCAGCGAGAACACACGTTCAGCAGAGGCAACGGCATGCTGCATTTCGGCATACACGCGCGAGACATCCTGGATCGGCCACATCATGAACGTAATGTAGGCGATGAAAGCCTGAATACCCCCCACGGTGATCCCTTCTGGCACCGACAGCCCGCCCACGTAAACCACCGCACCCACCGCAAGCGCGCTGATGATCTGGACGGAGGGCAGAAACAGCGCCGAGTACCATGCCGCGCGATACGATGTGCGATACATGCCGTTGGTCAGCACGCCAAATTCTTCCAGGTTCCTGTTCTCGCGCCGCAGGGCCTTAACAACCCGCACACCGGTGATGTTTTCGTTATAGGTTGCGGTGATTTGCGAGTTAAAGCGCCGCGATTCGCGGTATTGCACCAGAATTTTCTGCTTGAACCACATGGCCACGACCAGCAGCACCGGCAGAATGGCGATGACCACCAGCGTGAGCTGCCAGTGTATCGTCAGCATGAAAAAGACAGCCGTCGTCACGTTGATGATCGCCCAGGTCACATCCAGAATCCCCCAGCTTACAAGCTGTGAGATGCGTTCAGGATCAGAGGTCATGCGGGACATAATCCAGCCAACCGGGGTTCGGTCATAGTACGACAGGGACAGCCGCTGCAAATGTTCAAACATCTTGCGACGCAGGTCATACTGGACGCGCTGGCCAAGCGCACTTGCCAGATAGATGAACACAAATACCATCAGCGCCTGCACCAGCATCAGCGCGCCATACTGCGACAGGATGGCAATGAGTGTTTCCCGACTCTGGGCGACGATGCCTTCATCGATAATGCGTTTGCTCAGGTACGTGAAGTATGACTCCAGTACCGATACGACAGAGATGGCGAAGAGAAACCCTGCCACCCAGCGCCAATGCGGTCTAAGCTGCGCCAGCACCCGCGCGATGGTGCCGCGATTGAGACTTGTATGGAATTCTTCCTCTTCGAAACGGTGTTCTTCGCTCACCGTGTTTCCCTTTCCAGTTCAGCATCAATTTCCATGTCAATGCGGGACTGCATGTCAAAGATACGGCGGTAAAACCCATCTTCATCCTGCAGCAGTGCTTCATGCGTACCGGCCTGAACGATACGCCCCTCGTCAAAGACCAGGATCAGGTCTGCTGTTAACACAGTTTGCACACGGTGGGCGATTACAACACTGGTTCTGCCCGGCATCAGGTCTTTGAGCGCACCGCGAATGGCTGCTTCCGTTTCCATATCGACGGAAGAGGTCGCGTCATCCAGGATGAGGATGCGCGGATCCTTAAGCAGCGTCCGCGCGATTGCCACCCGCTGCTTCTGCCCACCGGAAAGCGTCACCCCGCGTTCACCCACAATCGTGTTGTACCCTTCCGGGAAAGACAGTACCACATGGTGCAGCGCGGCGGCGCGGGCGGCGGCGATCACCTCATCATCGCTGACCTCACGCCCCACACCATACGTGATGTTTTCACGGATCGAGCGTGAAAACAGAAATGGTTCCTGTTCCACGATACCGATCTGCCTGCGCAGGAAATCTCTGGGGTAGTCCGTTTGTTGGATACCGTCAAGCAGAATGGTGCCGCTCTGATTCGGGTAGAACCGTGTAAGCAGGCTCACCACAGACGTTTTTCCAGAACCCGTTGAACCCATCAGCGCGATCATCTGGCCTGGCTGCACGTGAAAACTGATGTCCTTCAGCACCGGTTTTTCCGGATCGTAGGCGAAGGAAACGTGCTCGAAACGAATATCCCCGCGCAGGGTGGTGACCGGTGCAGGCGCGTCTTCACCCAGTGGCTCGCGGTCATGCCGGATCACTTCCTTGATGCGGTCATACGAGACCATCGCCTCAGAAACCTGCACCACCAGGCGACCCAGATTACGGATCGGGAAGATGATCCAGATCAGCATCCCGGCGTAAGCAAGGTAATCGCCCACGGTCAGCGCGCCGTCCAGTACCATCGTTGCCGCCAGCAGATACCCACCCAGTAGCTGCGCCCCGGTGATCAGGTCTGTGGCGGGCCAGAACAGCGCATGCATGCGCATCAGTTCAATGCCGCGTTCGTAGTGCTTCCAGTTCTCGTCGTTAAACTTGCGGGCTTCAAAATCCTGCCGGGCAAAGGCCTTAACCACGCGCACGCCAGACAGGTTTTCCTGAAGGCGGGTGGTGACCCGTGCTTCCTGGGCCTGGAACACTTCATAGCGCGCTGAAATGCGCTGGAAGAACCAGATTGAAACAACCACGATTCCTGGAATGACGACGATTGACGCCAGCGCAAGCTGCCAGTGCAGGGTGGCGATGGCTGCCAGATTGATCAGGAACAGCATAACGATACGTCCGATACCTACACCCTGTTCGCTGAAGAAGCGCCGAATAGCGTCTACATCTGAGGTGCAGCGCTGAAGCAGGTCACCCGTCTGATTCTTGTCATGGTAGGTAAATGAAAGTCGCTGAATGTGGTCGAACAGATAGTTGCGCAGGCGTAGGGCTACCCCTTCCGAAGTAAACGCTGCCAACCGTCCACTGAGGAAGGTGAAGCCACCTTCGATGAATGCCAGCGCAATAAACGCGAGTGCGACCAGCGGAAGGTGGTCTGTGCGGTTATCCAGCGGCAGGATGTCGTCAATAAGGCGGCCAAGCAGCAGCAGAGTCGCGGTTTTTGCCGCCGCCGCCACACCCAGATGCAGCGTGGCCCAGATGTAGCCGCTGCGATAACCCGTCATCAGCCGCCACAGACCGATATGGCGTTTGTCACTTACGGTCTGTTTGAGGTCGAAGGTCGGATGTTTAACGTTTGTTGAAGTGAGAGTCGCAGTCACAGCGAGCGCCTCCGGTTTGTTTTCGCTTGTTTCACATTAAGGAAAGGACACCGCATCATGGCTCCCATACGCCGGTGATGCCACGCAACAGCAGGTATGGGTCTGGAAGAAACTTCGGCTTACAACTGGCGGAACGGATATGTGTTGCAGTGTGGGTGGGGTGGCAGGCTGCGCTGGCTTTAGCCACCGCACACGACACTGCTGCCTTCGCAATCTCTACGCATGTGCGCACTCCTTGAACTTCTGTGACCCATCTCACACCATAGCGGCGTGTAATGTACCGTTGACATCATACAACACCTGTTGTGAGTTTGTAAACCGCCTTTTTGAAAAATTTCCACTGTTAAACCAAAGTTCATCAGGGGGTTGTGGACATCGCTGCGCAAACACCGGTTAACCTCAGGTTCAAGCTGCGCTTATTTGCGCCTCAGGACCCGGTGCGCTTTAAAAACGGCTTAACTTTAATACTGAGTACCTTTAACAAATCAATGACGGATCGTTAACCGTCCTCGGCTAGTATGTTCTGCGTTGGAAACATGTGTTTCCAAGAATATCTCGTTCAACCTGATAAGGGAGACCAAGAACGTATGATGAAGTTAAAGATTGTAGCAGTGCTTCTCGTCCTCTCGATCTTCGTGTCGTTTGGCGCTTCGGCCCAGGACGCGGGGACCATCGTCGACGTTGCCGCCGGTAACGAAAACTTTTCCATGCTTGTGAGCCTTGTGGAAGCGGCTGGCCTGGTGGACACGCTGGCTGGTGAAGGCCCCTTCACCGTTTTCGCCCCGACCAACGATGCCTTCGCGAAGCTCGACCCGATTGTCCTCGACTATCTGGCCGATGATACCGAAGCCCTGACCCGCGTTCTGACCTACCACGTTGTGGCTGGCCAGGCCGTGATGTCTGGTGATATCACCGAAATGATGGAACCGGAAACCGTTGAAGGCGGCGCGCTGAGCGTGCAGCCGACCGAAATGGGTGTGATGGTCAACAATGCTACCGTCGTTATCGCTGATGTTGCAGCCTCGAATGGCGTGATCCATGCCGTCGATACCGTTCTGATCCCCGAATTCGAACTCGAAGCCGTTGTTCCTGCGGATGTCCAGGGTGACGTCATCACCGCCGGCAGCTCCACCGTCTTCCCGCTGAGCCAGGCTGTTGTGGCCGCTTTCGAAGCCGAAGGCTACACCGGTGAAATCACTGTTGACTCCATCGGTTCCGGTGGTGGTCTCGAACGCTTCTGCGAAGCTGGTGAAACCGACATCGCTAACGCCAGCCGCCCGATCAACGAAGATGAAATCGCTGCTTGCGCCGCTCTGGCCACCCCCCGCACCCCCGTCGAATTCCGCGTTGGTACCGATGCGCTGGCCGTTGTCACCAACCCTGCCAACGACTGGGCGACCGATGTAACCCGCGAACAGCTTGCGCAGATCTTCGGCAGTGCCGAAACCTGGGCAGATGTTGATCCTTCGTGGCCTGCCGAACCGATCCTGCGCTTCATCCCCGGCACCGACAGCGGTACCTTCGACTACTTCGTTGAAGAAATCTTCGAAGAAGACCCGGAACCGATTCAGCAGGCCTACGGCGCTTCGACCGTGCAGTTGAGCGAAGATGACAACGTGCTGCTGGAAGGCGTTGCCAACAACGAATTCGCCATCGGCTTCTTCGGTTATGCCTACTATGCCCAGAACGCTGCCGATCTCAACATTCTGTCGATCGACGGTGTGGAACCGAACGCCGCCAACGTGGCCAATGCCACCTACCCGCTGGCCCGCCCACTGTTCATCTACAGCGACGCTGGCATCATCGCCGAGAAACCCCAGGTTGGCCAGTTCATCAACTACTACCTGACCAATGTCAACACGCTGATCAGCGAAGTGGGCTACTTCCCCGAAGACGAATATGCCCTGCGCCTGCAGAAACTTGAACTGCTTGCCGCCATTCACGCTGGCATGATGTAATTTCGCTTTACTTGTAACACCAAAGAGAGGCAGGTTAACCCCTGCCTCTCTCCCGTGCAGGACTGAGAAAAAGACTATTCCCTCAAACTTGCTCGCGCCCAAACCCAAATTGCATTTTGACGTTTCCCAACATCGCGCTATTATTACACTTATTAAAGTTCAGCCGCAAGAATGTTCACTTAGGGGGAACTCTGCTTATGGAAACGCCGGTTGAGATGGGGCAAACCGCTGCGTCTAAACCACGCAGTGCCGCGCTGCTGCGCCGGGAGGACGGAGTCTTGGATCTCCGCAAGAAGCCACGCATTGTAGACACCGTTGTCTATGGTCTGCTGCTCTTCTGCGGGGTGATCTCGATATTTACCACGCTTGCTATCGTTGTTGTTCTCGTTTCGGACTCTGGGCTGTTCTTCAACTCCCGGGCGTGGGTGGATGCAAAAGCGCCAGTGGCAGAAGAAGAGTCTGATGCGCTGCTTGCAGAAAACATTGACGCATTCGAAACGACACTTGCACTGCGCTTTGAGGGGCAGCGCATCCCGTTTGGCCCGGAGCAATTCATCCAGATTGGTTCGGAAACCATGCGGGTTGTTGACCGCGCCACACGCACCATCACCGTAGAGCGCGGACTGGACGGAACCCAGGCAGCAGCACACACCAGTGATGAAGCGGTGTTCCCGATGCGCGAGCAGTTTGTGGAGCTTCAGAGCGACATCTCAGTTGACGATACTGTGCTTGCTATTCAGCCAGGCTTTGGGCGAGAGTTTGTGGCTGGCGATGAGATTACGATTGATCAGGAGATCATGCTGGTTACGGGAGTCGTGCCAGATGCCCTCACGGTTCAGCGTGCATACCTGGATACAGAAGCCATCGCTCACGAGGTCGAATCCCGCGTCGAAATTGGCCGCCGCCCAACCCTGGGCGAGTATGTGACGAGCACTATCTGGCAGCCACAGACAGGTAACTTCGGCGTGTGGCCGCTGCTTAATGCGACGCTGGTCATCAGCCTGCTTGCGCTGCTCGTGGCTATTCCGCTCGGCCTGGCTTCTGCTATTTACCTCAGCGAGTACGCTTCACCGGATGTGCGCAGCGTCCTCAAACCAATACTGGAAATCCTCGCCGGTGTGCCAACCGTCGTTTTTGGGTTCTTTGCCCTAACGTTTGTCACGCCGCTCCTGCAAGGGATCCTTCCCCAGGTGCAGTTCTACAACATGCTTTCGGCAGGCATTGTGGTGGGTATTCTGCTTATTCCATTGATCAGCACAATGAGCGAAGATGCCCTGAACGCGGTGCCGCGTGCGCTGCGCGAGGCTTCGTATGGCCTGGGGGCAACCAAATTCGAGACCAGCGTGAACGTGGTGCTGCCTGCCGCCACTTCTGGTATTGCTGCCGCTTTCATCGTGGCGATGTCGCGCGCGGTTGGCGAAACCATGATTGTGGCGTTGGCCGCAGGTGCTGGGCCAAATTTCACTTTCAACGTGTTTCAGGGCGCAGAGACGATTACCGGGCACATCGCGCGTATCAGCGGTGGTGATCTCAGTTACGGGTCAGTGGATTACACCAGCATCTTCGTTCTTGGCCTTACCTTGTTCCTGGTCACACTTGGCCTGAACCTCATCAGCTCGTATGTATCCAACCGTCTGCGGGAGAAATATTAACCATGCCTTCAAGAATCGAAGATGGTGTCTACCGTACCCATGTTATGTCGCGCCACAATGTTGGCAACCGCTGGCGTACATTTTATATCTCCTCGCTGCTCATTGCGCTCTTTCTGCTGATTATTCTGCTGGTGACGATCGCCAATCGCTCGGTAGGTCTGGTAGCCCTCACCTACGAAGTCGCCCCCAGCGATCTCTCTGACCGCCCGCTGGAGGAACTTTCGTCGGCAGAACTGGCAGCAATTCTGCTTGAGCGCGAAGGCTCGCGTATGCTGGTGATGGTGCGTGATAATCTGAGCACTGTGCCCAGCGACCAGTTTACACGGGTACCCATCAGCGAAGCGCTTGCCGGACGCCAACTGCCTGAAGGCGTGGGCGAGCAGTTAGCCACAGAACTGACTCCTGAGCAGTTCTCGCAAATCCTCGCGCTGAACATGGATACCACCGCGCTGCTGGAAATTATTGATGAAGAGATTCTGCACGCCACGGTCGAGCAAAGCTGGGATTTTACCTACAGCCTGTTCAACCGCGGTGCCATCGAAACCGTGATGGAAGATCGCTACCCGGAAGGCGAGCTGCGCTGGCGCGTGTGGTTAACCCCGGCTTTCATCGGTTCCGGCCTGGCAAGTACGCCTGCTGACGCCGGTATCCGCCCTGCGCTGCTTGGCACGATTTATGTGCTGTTCATCACAATTATCGTTGCGTTTCCGCTGGGGGTAGGCGCGGCGATCTACCTCGAAGAATATGCGCGGGATACGATGCTGAACCGTGTTATCGAAATCAACATTCGTAATCTTGCCGGTGTTCCCTCAATTATCTACGGGCTGCTGGGGCTGGCGATCTTCGTGCGCCTGCTGGAAGGCGTAACCCAGGGGCGCACCATTTTGTCTGCCGGTCTCACCATGGCACTGCTTATTCTGCCGCTGATTATCATCAATGCGCAGGAAGCCATTCGCGCTGTGCCTTTCGCCATCCGCGAAGCCAGTTATGGCCTGGGTGCCACCCAATGGCAGACCATCTCTCGGCAGATTCTGCCCGCAGCCATCCCTGGAATCATGACCGGCACCATCCTGGCCATGTCGCGCGCGATTGGCGAAACCGCTCCGTTGATCGTGGTTGGCGCGACAACCTTTATTACCGTAGATCCAAACGGAATTTTCTCGCGTTTTACCGCGCTCCCCATTCTGATCTACAACTGGACGAGCCAACCGAACGAGCAGTATCGCAATATTGCATCAGCCGGCATCATTGTGCTGATCACCATGCTGCTTGTTCTGAATGCCACCGCCATTTACATCCGTAATCGCACATCTAGAAGGAGATACTAAGATGGCTGCTGTCATGACCAATGAGAAGCTTGAAACCGCGATTCAGGTGCGCGACGTCAGTATCTACTATGGCAGCAAAGCTGCTGTTAAAGATATCTCGATGGATATCCCCTACCGCAAGATTTCGGCCTTCATCGGGCCGTCTGGTTGTGGCAAGAGCACGGTGCTGCGCGCTTTCAACCGCATGAATGATCTGATCCCCAGCTCCCGTTTGGCAGGTGAAGTGCTGTTTCGCGGCCAGAACCTGTATGCCCCTGACATCGACCCGGTGGAAGTGCGCCGCCGCATCGGTATGGTATTCCAGAAACCGAACCCCTTCCCCAAGAGCATTTACGACAATGTGGCCTATGGCCCGCGCCTGCTGGGCGTGAACGACCGTAAGGTGCTGGATGAAATCGTGGAAAGCAGCCTGATCCGTGCTGCGATCTTCGACGAAGTCAAGGATGATCTCAAGAAGTCTGGGATGGCGCTTTCGGGTGGTCAGCAGCAGCGCCTGTGCATCGCGCGCACCATTGCTGTAGAACCGGAAGTTATCCTGATGGACGAGCCGTGTTCTGCCCTCGATCCTATCGCTACCCAGCGCATCGAAGAGCTGATGTTTGACCTGGTGAAGGAATACACCATCATCATCGTGACCCACAACATGCAGCAGGCGCAGCGTGCCTCAGATTTCACTGCCTTCTACAACATTCGTAAGAATGAGGAAGTGGGCGGGCGCGAGGATCGTTGGGGTGTGCTGGTTGAGTTTGCGGCCACCGATCAGGTTTTCAGCAACCCGCAGCAGGTCGAAACTGCGGATTATATCTCTGGTCGTTTCGGCTAGATTTCGGCGGCTTCAGCCGTGCCAGCGGGGTGCCATCCACAGGGGGCACCCCGCTTTTATTTATGACGGGGCATAAACGCGCTGAATCAGGTCAAAGGTCATGACGACCTGCTGCTCGTTCAGGATATGGCCGATACCGAAGAACGAGAACGCGTCCACAGGGTTGCCCTGCGCGCGGATCTGCTCTATCACCGGGGTATTCGAACCCTGAAGCTCGTCATACTCACCATACGTAATCAGATACTGAATGCCCGTGTCTTCAGGGGGGGGCGCGTGGAGGGCGGGTGCCCCATGGGCAGATACCGCCGCCACGCCAAAGTAATCGCGCGCATAGAGGGTGGCAATTTCGCCTCCGGCGGAGAACCCAAACAGCACCGCTCCGCGAGGGTCGGCCTGAATTTCGCTTCGCGCCTGGGTAAGCATGTGATCCAGCACAGGGCTTACAAATTGCTCATAGGGGATCGGGTATTGCCCAAAGGACGGCACGAGAATCACGACTCCGGCCTGCTGTGCGCGGCGGACAAGCAGTGGCAGAAGCTGCTCGGCACTGCCGCCATAACCGTGCAGGGCGACCATCACAGGCCACCCGTTCTGTGGCACTGGCGCGTCTGGAACGAGCTGGTAGTAGGAGTAGCCGTCCATGCTGCGCATGTGCTGCCGCCACTGGAGAGATTCCAGCGCATAGAGGTAGCGATCAAAGATGCCTGTGCTGATGAACATAAAAACAGCAAAGGTCAGAATGGCGAGTGCCACGATCAGATACAGCCCGCTGCGGCGTTTGCGGCGCGGCGTCCAGGGGGTGGCCCTACGCCCGGCCAACAGCGCTTCTACTGCCGCGTTACCCGTGAGACCTGTCGCTGCGGCTGCCATCTTCTGGGCCGCAGCGT
>CAZQIJ010000053.1:0-15528 GCA_964592955.1 uncultured Anaerolineaceae bacterium | reverse complement strand
GTACAGAACCTCGTCGGCCAGCGCATCCTCACAGACGAACAGGAAATCATCCTTCAGGCCCGGCGCGACTCTGGCCAGCCGACCGATGGCTTCCCCACGATTGTACACCCGCAAACCGGCCTGCCGTTCGATACCGTCATGACCGGGGCCAGCCTTCAGGCAGCGGCGGCGCAGCTCCAGAACGGTGAATGGGTGATCAGTTTCGCCCTCACGCCAGAGGGAACATCCGTCTTCGGGCCGTTTACGGCCACCCGCGTGGGCGAAGCGCTGGCCATTGTGCTGGACGGTGCAGTGTTGTCTGCGCCCACCATTGAATCCCCCCTCACGGACGGCGGCATCATCACCGGCCAGTTTACCGAAGAAGAAGCCCGCACGCTGGCGCTTCAGCTTCGCTCTGGCTCGCTGCGAATCCCGCTGCGGGTTGAAAATGCCGTAACCGTCGGCGCGACGCTCGGCCAGGAGTCGGTGAGCCTCAGTGTGCGCGCCGGGATTATTGGCGTGATCGTCGTCCTGACGTTTATGCTGGTCTATTACCGCGTGCCTGGCATCGCCGCCGCTATCGCGCTGCTGGTGTTCATCCTGCTGAACCTGACCGTGTTTAAGCTGCTGCCCGTCACGCTGACCTTACCGGCCATCACCGGCTTCCTGATTTCGATTGGCACGGCGGTAGACGGCAATATCCTGATCTTCGAGCGCGTGAAAGAAGAGCTGCGCGGCGGCAAAACCCTGGATACTGCCCTGGCCGCCGGCTTCGACCGCGCCTGGTCCTCCATCCGCGACTCGAACTTCTCGACCATTCTCATCTGCGGCGTGCTGTTCCTGTTCGGGCAAACGCCGGGGGCCAGCATCGTCAGCGGGTTCGCCGTGACCCTGGCTGCTGGCCTGATCATCAACCTGTTTACCGCGATCCTGGTCACGCGCACCTTCCTTTATCTGCTCGTGCAGCTGCTTCAGCAGCCGCTCACGTCCCGCCGCTGGCTGTTGGGGGCATAGGAGTGCACCATGTTTAATCTCGTCGAAAAGCGCCGCTGGTTCTTCCTGTTTTCTGCGCTCATCATCGTCCCCGGTCTTCTGGTGATGCTCTACCTGACCGTAACGACCGGGTCTCCGCTGCGCCTTAGCATTGACTTTCTGGGCGGCAGCATCTACGAACTGACCTACACCGAACCGGGAGCCACAGAAGAGGCCATCCGCGACGTGTTCCAGATCTATGACGACACCAACGTGACCATTCAGCAGGTCACAGATCCCAATGCCGACCCGGATCTGCCCCCGCTCTACCGCTGGTCGGTGCGCGCCGGGTTCCACGATCAGCAGGAAACCAACGAGATCGTAGACAGGCTCGCCGCGCTTGCCCCCATGGACCAGCAGCGCCTCTACACCGAGCGCGTCTCCGAAACGGTGGGCGCAGAGGTGGGGCGTGCAGCCGTGTTCGCGGTGGTGGTTGCGTCGCTCATCGTCACCGGGTTTATTCTGTTCGCATTCAGGCAGGTCCCCAACCCGCTCCGCTATGGTGCGTGTGCCATCAGCGCCATGATCCACGATGTGCTGGTGGTGATGGGGATCGCGGCGGCCACCAGCCTCCTGTTCGGATGGGAGGTCGATGCGCTGTTTCTGACGGCGGTGCTGACGGTGGTCGCGTTTTCGGTTCAGGATACCATCGTGCTGTTTGACCGCATCCGCGAGAACATCCCCAAGTATCTGGGCGAGCCGTATGAAACCATCGTCAACCGCAGCATCTGGGAATCAATACACCGTTCGCTGGCCACGCAGCTCAACGCGTTTTTCATCATGGCGGCCATTCTGCTGTTCGGTGGCGAAAGCATCAAGCAGTTTATTGCCATTCTGTTCATCGGCCTCATTTCCGGCACCTATTCATCGATCTTCCATGCGGTGCCGCTGCTCGTGGCCTGGGAGAAGGGTGAACTGCCGCTGGTGAGCAGCAGGCCCGCCCACACCAGCGCAGAGACGGGCGACAAGCCCAAACGCGGTTTGGGCATGGTGGAGTAGCATGGGGTGACGAAAAACGCGCTGGTCCAAATGGCCAGCGCGTTTGCTGTGGTGTGGTGTTCGGTTTCTGTGTAGAACAGGCCGCTACTGGGTCACTGGCAGCGTGACGAAAAAAGTGGAGCCAACCCCTTCTTCGCTTTCCAGCCACACTTCACCACCATGCGCTTCGATGATGTGTTTGGCGATGGCCAGCCCCAGGCCGGTGCCAGAGGTATAACCGGCCGTATCTGCCACGCGGAAGAACTTCTGAAACATCTGCTTCTGGTTCTCGCGCGAGATGCCAAAGCCCGTATCTTCGACCGCGATCTGCACCATGTCATCGTCGTGCAGTTCCGTAAGGATGCGTATTCTGCCGGTGGGCCGGTTGTACTTCACCGCATTCGTGAAGAGATTAAGCAGCACCTGCTTGACCTTGCCGCGGTCACCATCCACCGTGACCTGTTCGCCTTCAATGATGACCTCAATGTCCTTCTCTGCCGCCTGCTGGCTGATCACGTCTGCGCTTTCTGCAATCAGTTTGTTGAGGTCAAAGGGCGCAATTTCGAGGCGCGCGCGGCCAGATTCCAGGCGCGCCAGATCCAGGAATTCAGTCGTCAGCCGAATCAGCCGGTCGGTTTCGCTCTGTACCAGATGCACGATCTCATCGTGCTTGTCTGCCGCCAGGTCTGGCCGGAACAGCAGCGTGGTGCTGGCCTTGAGGGCCGCCAGCGGCGTGCGCAGTTCGTGAACCATCTCTGCGATAAAATCGCTCTGCCGGAACATACGCGCGTTCTCGATGGCGATAGCAGCCTGGCTCGCCAGAATCACCAGCGTGCTCACATCCTGCTCGGTAAACTGGTGCCCGTTGAGCTTGTTAACCGCCTCCAGCACCCCGATGACCTTCTTGTGCGTGCGCATGGGTACACCCAGCAGGTTCTGGGTTCGGAATTCAATCGTCTCGTCCACCGCGTGGAAGTGCCCCGGTTCCACCGTCACATCCTGAATCACGCGCGGTTCGCCGTGTGTGGCAATCCAGCCTGCGATGCTGCCTTCCATCGGGACGATGATTTCTTCCATCGTGTTGGTGTTCATATTGCTGGAGATCTCGAAACGCAGTTCGCCCGATGTGGGGTCAATCAGCAGGATCGACGCGGCCTCGGTACGCACGATTTCGAGAACCGCAGAGATGATCTGCTTCAGCAGCGCTTTATGCTCAAGTGTCGAATTTAACTGGCGGCTGATCTCTATGATGCGTTCATAGTTCGCCAGTTGTTCCTTCAAATCCACATCGTCACTGGTGGTGTTTGTATCCATTACTGTGCCTCATAAACAACGACCCGCATACGCGGGCGAATCCGTTTGTCAGATGCCCTGGCAGGGTCATAGAGCTAGCGCAGGGTGCAGGGCGAAACATTTCGTGCGCGCATTTGCCCGGCAGAAGCGCGTGCTCAGGCCTGGCCAGCGGCGGCGGCGTTCAGGCGACTCACACGCGCCGCGATTTCTGGCAGCACGTGGGCGGCGCGCGCATGGATAACCACGTTGGCCAGCATATCGACCGATGTCGGTTCAAGGTTGACGATAATCAGCTTTGCACCGTTGCGCCGCGCCAGTACGGGCAGGTCGCTGGCGGGGGCCACCTCCAGCGAAGAACCAATAATCAGCATCAGGTCACTCTTGCGCGCCGCCTCCTGCGCTCCCAGCAGTTCCTGCACTGGGAGCTGCTCCCCGAACAGAATCACGTTGGGCTTCAGGATGCCCCCACAGTGTCTGCACCGCGGGATGACCCCATCCTCAATCAGCCGCGTAATCAGCGGGCCGCCGTCGGTCACATGAAAACAATTGATGCATGTTGCCTCCCGCATGTGCCCGTGCAGCTCAAAAATCCGCCTGGAGCCTGCGCGGGTGTGCAGGGTGTCGATGTTCTGCGTGATGATCGCGGTCAGCCGTCCACTGGCTTCCAGGTCCGCCAGCGCGCCATGGGCCGGGTTCGGTTCGGCGGCTGCGGTCAGCCGCGCCAGCGGGCGCACCCAGTCGTAAAACGCCTGGGGATTATGGCGGAAACCGTGAATGCTCGCCACCAGCATCGGATCAACATCTTCCCACAGTCCTGAATTATGGCTGCGAAAGTCCGGGATGCCGGAATCTGTACTGATCCCAGCGCCGGTGAAGGCCACTGCCGCGCGTGCTTCGGCCAGCAGTGCAGCGGCACGGTCAATCAGTATATTCTCACTATCAGTAAACATTAAATAATCATTCTCTTTGCTTATAACGAGTCTTGACGAGTGATCACCAGCTATCGCTAAACTGTGCGAACGTCTTCCGCCAGTTTTGTCATCTGGCTGGAGACGATGGCGGTGGGTTGCAGTATCACCATCGGCGTTGCGCTTTCCGCCGCCTGGAACGCCAGTTCCGGCGCAGACGATATAATGGCCAGGATCTCCTGTCCCAGAATGTCCTCAACCTCGTGCCAGGGGATCTGTGTTTTGGCCTGGCTGCGTGTGACGACCACGACATCCACGCGCTTTTTAATGCTGCTGGCGAACTCTCGCAGCAGTTCCTGCGCAATGCGCAGCGTGACCGTGACCGGTTCGACGAGCAGAATCGTGCGATCCATCTGCGCCAGCAGCCTGCTGTTCAACGTCGATAAACCCGTCCCCAGATCATAAATGGTGGGGTCGCCCAGGCTGCGCAGGCCCTGCGCCACCGCCAGCGCGGAATCCACCGGAAAATTGAGCTGTGCTTCTTTCGGCCTGGCAGATGAAAGCAGCGCACGCAGCCCAGAAGCATGCACGGCCAGTTCTTTTTCTATCATCGGCGCGCGAATTTCGCCGGTGGGGCGGCTGAGCACGTTCGCCAGCCCGCTGGATTTCTCCTGCCCGATGAGGTATCCCATCGTCCCTACACCCAAACGGAAATCTGCGACAATCGGCCTCTGCCCCTGTGCCGCCATCGCCGCGCCAATATTGACCGCCAGCGTGGTGGTGCCAATGCCACCTTTCGCCCCAATGACCGCCAGCGCGTTCCCCTTGCTCGGTTCCTTGCTGGCACGGCTGTTGCTGCGCGCCAGTATCGACTTCACGCGCGATGCCAGCTCTGCCGGGTGGGTGGGCTTCGTCAGGTAATCGTCTGCGCCGGCCTCAAACCCGGCAACCTTATCATCAATGAGCGTTTTGGCCGTAAACATAATAATGGGAATAGACTGGGTGTCTGCATTCCCGCGCAAACGGCGGCACACCTCATAACCGTTCATATCTGGCATCATCACGTCAAGGATGATCAGGTCCGGATGCTCGGCCATCGCTTTCGAAATGGCCTGCCCGCCCGCACTCGCCGCGACAACCTCATAGCCCTGACGCTGCAGCATCAAGCCGATCAGCTTCAGGCTGTCAATATCATCATCTACGATCAGGATTTTCTCAGGCATCAAATCTGTTCACAGGCTGTAACAATCCGTTAATCGAAGTCTAGCATGAAAGAAATTGCATCGCAAGAACGCTTTTGGCGCTCGCGTTGTTTCTGTTGCAGGTTTGGCGTATTGCCCCGCGCTGTCACCATTACCCCCGCACTCACTGGTTCCAGATGCTGCTTTTGAGCAGGTCTTCATGACGCAGTGTTTTCGGGCGTTTGGTAATGCTGCCGTGCGCAATTTCGCGCAGACTGTCAGATTGCGACATCGGCACGGTTACAATGATAACTTCATTTTGCCCGATGCGATACTCCTGTTGCGGCGCAAACACAAATTCGCCGCTGGACTGGCGAATGGCGATCACCCCGGCGCGGAAGATGCGATCCAGGTGCAGTTCGCCCAGCGTTTTGCCGATCCAGGGCGAGTCGTCCTGCATATACAGTTCGGTTGTTTCCAGGCCCACCAGCGGGTTAAACAGGATATATTGCAGGAATTCGTTCACGGTGGGGCGCAGGGTGGCCAGCAGCACAGCCTGTGCCGCGATCCGGTACGGGTTCACAACCCGGTCTGCGCCCGCGCGCTGCAGCTTCACGATCATTTCATCTTCGTCGGCGGTTACGGTGATCAGCGCACGGCGGCTCATCGAACGGGCGCTTAGCGTGGTCAGCACAGAGGCGGCCCGGTCATCCAGCGAAATCATGATCGCCAGCGCCCGCTGAATGCCAGCCTTGCGCAGCACCAGTTCGTCGGTGGGGCTGCCGTGAATGACCCGAAACCCGCGCCGCAGCAGCGTGGAAGTCTGGTCATTCTCGCTGCTGATGATCACAAACGGGCGTTCGGGGTTCAGGCGGCTTACTGCCCGCGCCACGGTCGCGCTGCCGCTGCAGATGATATAGTGCTGCGACATCTGCGCGATGGCTTCCTCCGCTTCCACCAGCGAATAGCGTTTGCGGCTCTCCGCTACGGCGGCCACCAGCGGCAGCCGCTGCCAGTGGGCAGGATGCACGCGGGCTGCACCAGTGGGCATGCAGGTACGTTCCAGCTCCAGCGCCCGCACCAGCGGGACAACCGCGATCACCACTTCTTCTTCCGCCAGTTCATACGTGCTGGCCGGGGCATAAACGAAACTGCCATCTGCGCGGCGAATACCCACCACGTGCGCGCCGAAGCGCTGGCTCAGCGTCAGGTCTTGCAGGCTCTTCCCGATCCAGGGCGACTCGTCATACAGAAAAAGCTGAACCACCTGGGTGCGTGTGCCGCGCTCAAAGAACATCCAACTGAACAGGTCATTGACCGCTGGCCGGAACGTGGCGTTGTTCAGAAACTGCCCCGCAACCTCCAGCGGCGTGATCACGTTGTTTGCGCCTGCCCGCAGCATTTTGGAAGCGAAGCTGTCGTCGTGGGTGGCCGCGATGATGAGCAGGTCGCGGTGTTTGCTGCGCGCCGCCAGTACCGTTAACAGCGACTCGGTATCGCTGCTGGACATCGCCATCAGCGCTGCTGCGTGCTGCAAATTTGCAACCTGCAGCACCGTGTCTTCACTCGGATCGCCCACGATCACTGGAATCCCCTCGCGCCGCAGCCGCTGCGCATAGGGGACGCTCTGCGTGATGACCACCACCGTATCCATCAGGTCATCGGCGCGGTTGCTCAGGCGATACAGCCAGGCAGACGCGGGATGCAGAAACGCTGGCACACGCTGCTTAAGCTGTTCCAGCGCGTGACCCAACCGTTCGCTGCGCACGGCGCGAAAGCGGTGGAGGACGGTTTCAACGGTGCGGTCAATCAGTTCGCCCTCGCCGCAGATGATGTAGTGCTTTTCGAACCTGGCCAGGCGGCGCGCGTCGCGGCGGCCCAGGCGGATGTCTGCAATCGCCGGGCTGAGCAGGAATGCGATGGCAGCCTGGGCTGCATAGGCAAACGACCCCAGCCCGACGAAAATAAGCCCCATCGTGAAGAACCGGCCTTCGACCGTCTGCGCGGTCAGATCACCATACCCGATCGTCGCCAGCGTGATGACCGTAATCCATATCGCGTCCAGGAAGTCCAGGCGTTCAAAGACCATGAATCCGACCACACCAATCGGCACGATAATCATGATCAGTATAGAAGCGTTGCGAAGCTGTCGGCGTAAATCCTGATAGGTGTCCATGCTGGATGCTGTGTTTTCTGCGTATAAACTGTGTTGAGTGTAGCCCGAATCACGAAAAATAAAAAACACCCGGCGTGCCAGGTGTTCATCATCGGGTGCATTTCACATTGGGGGCAAATTTACCTGAACCCGCCGTATCACGTTGAGTGTTCATACGTAGTGCCCCCTTACTTGAACGTCACCCTTCAGCATGTGCCTGGATGACAGGATCATGGCGATGGCGCGGCGTCATCAGCCCTTAAACCATTTGACCAGGCGTGCGACGATGTTCTTCTTCTGTTCCAGCCCGGCCTGGTACTCCTGCTGGAGCTGCTGCGTGAGGTATTCGAGTTCAGCGACCCGCATACGCGCGCCATTCACCACGACCCATTCGTTATCAAGCGCACGCAGATCTTTGGGCATGCGATTGTACAATTTCTGGTAAGCCTCAACGTAGTGCGTCAGTACCTGGTCAGCCTGAAGTTCCATGTCTACCCGCAGCCTCGTTCAAATTTAAAATCATTGTATCAGAAAACCCGGTACGCTGTCACCAGAGGGTAAAAATCCGATTATAGTGATTTACACGAATTTACAGGTTTCATACCGGGACTCACGTACATTGTACTGTATCCGCTCCAAGAAATCGAAAAGTCTGGCTCATGCCTGAATGAAACGCTTAATATGGCACGAACTGGCTTTCCACCCGCCTTCTTTACCCTGGCGCATGCCCTGCTGCAAGCGCCACGCCTCAGCCGGGGGCAGGATGCGCCGCCAGCACATCCCACCTGCCCCACAGATTACTTACTTTTTTCGCTTCGGGAAGCGGCTGAGGACGGTGGCCGCCTCTGGCATCGGGGCTTTATCCCCCAGCTTCAACCCGTTGACTGCCTGCGGTTTCAGACGTTCAGACCCGGCGTAAACCCCCACCGGTGTCCCTTCGTCCTGGAATTCTGCCTTAATGTAGGCCTGCCCAAGCTGGTAGCCTTCGCTATCGATGGCGCAGCTCGTCACAATGCCCACCACGCGCCCGCGCCGGTCCACGATGGGGTCGCCCTGATGCGCCGGTCGCGCACCCTTGTTGTCCATGCGGAAGCGCACCACTTCGGCGTCGCGCTGCTTTTCATGGGCCACATAGGCGGCTTTGCCCACAAAGAACGGCTTAGACAGCTTCACATAGCTGTCGAAACCTGCATCTGCCGGGTTCATGTTCAGCGGCCCGGCCAGCTCGTGGCCATAAAGCGGCAACCCTGCCTCGGTGCGCAGGCTGTCACGCGAGGCCAGACCACACGCGGTAACGCCATGATCAATCAGCGCCTGGAACAGCCCAGGTGCTGCGTCTGGATGAATGAACAGCTCATAGGCGACGCGCTCGCCCGTATAGCCCGTGCGCGAGATGATCAGGTCAAAACCGCCCAGGTGCGCCATCATCACACCCGCCCAGGGCAGCGCTTTCAACCGCGCCTTGTCTTCCGCCGACCCTTCCAGCGCCAGCAGCACTTCAAGGCTCTTCGGACCCTGCAGCGCAACATCAACACGCATCGCATCGCCCACAGAGCGGTCGCGCAGGTCGCGCAGAATACAGCGAGACGCGCCAGAAATCCGCCGCCAGGGGTTGGCGTTATCCACAAGCACGTTACCGTTCTTAACCGCTTTCAGCCATGCCCAGTTCTTGTCGTTGTTAGACGCGTTAACCACCAGCAGAAAATGTTCTTCTTCCAGGCGGTAGATCATCAGGTCATCCAGCGGGATGCCGTTGGGATCAAGCAGATAGGTGTAATGAGACTCGCCAACCTGCAGCGCATACACGTCGTTGGTGGTGACGCCATCCAGGAAGGCCGCCGCGCCTGGCCCGCGAATGTCAAACACCCCCATATGGGTGACATCGAAGACGCCGCTGTTGGTGCGCACCGCCAGATGCTCTTCGATCACCGAGGTGTACCACACCGGCATATCGTACCCGGCGAACGAGACCATCTTCGCGCCCAGCGCCTTGTGCAGCGGGTGCAGGGACGTTGTCAGCAGTTCGCTGGCTTCCGGTTCTGTCCACGCAAATTCACGCTCCACAGCGCGCCGTGTACCGGTGTACTGGCTGCCGTTCAGCCCGATGAAGAAAGTCTTTTCTGGCGCGTAACCTTCTTCGGAGTCGAAGGTCTCCACCACGCTCGTCTGCCCGATCACCCGCACGTCCACCGGCCCGGCGACGCGCGAGTAAGGATCGTGCTGATCGATCATCACAAACCCATCGGAAAGCGAGCGCAGCCACGCCGCAACCTCGCCCGCGTGACGGTTCACGTGCAGCAGGTAGCTGTCCCATGCGACCTGCTGCAGCAGCCCGCGCGCGATCTCTGACCCGTCTGGCCGCAGAATGCGTGTTTGCTGCTGTTCGCCAGAACGCAGCGCGCTTACGTCGCTGGTCACCGCGGCCTGCAGGAAATCGTGCGCGTTTTCGCCGCGTACAGACAGCGTGTAGGCGTTGCTGGAAGCGGGCGAATCAATGTAATGAAAGTGCGGGTAGTCATCGGCGCGCACGTCGGTGTCGATCCCGGCCATATCCGCCATCGTGCGCACGCGCACCCGCGCACTTTGCAGCACACTGAAGTCGATCTTCGCGCGCGCCACCGGCGATTTCTTGCCAGCATAGCTCAGCGGAACACAGGCGGTCAGCAGGTCGGCGATGAGGTCGGCCAGCGCCGTAGTCTCTGCTTCGCCAAAACCGCGCTGCGTGACCCAGGGCGTGCCTACGCGGATCCCGGATGGGCGCAGCGCGCTCGTATCACCGGGGATCGTCTGGCGGTTGCACACAATTCCGGCCAGCTCCAGGATGCGCGCGGCCATATCGCCCGTGAGCGCCGTACCGTCTGGCCCCACAATGGACTTGCAGTCCACGTTCAGCAGGTGCGTATCTGTGCCGCCAAACGGGATGCGCAGTCCGCGTTCAGCCAGGCGCGCCGCCAGCCGCTGCGCGTTGATGACGGTTTGGCGCTGAAGGGCGCGGAACTGTTCGGTATTGGCCAGTTTGAGGGCGACCGCCATCGCCGCAATCGCGTTGACATGAGGGCCACCCTGTTCGCCAGGGAAAACCGCCCGGTCTACCTTGCTGGCGACATCTTTGCGATGCGTGATGGTGATCGCGCCGCGCGGCCCGTTCAGCGTTTTGTGGGTGGTAAATGTGACCACGTCCGCAATCCCAACCGGGTTGGGATACGCCCCCGCCGCGACAAGCCCGGCAACGTGGGCGATATCGGCCAGCAGATACGCGCCAACCGCGTCCGCGATTTCGCGGTAACGGTGCCAGTCTGCCGCCCAGGGGTAGCTGCTGTAGCCGCCGATAATCATTTTGGGCCGGTGTTCCAGCGCCAGTTCCAGCATCCGGTCATAATCGATCTGCTGGGTTTCCGGGTTGATGCCATAGCTGACAATTTTGTAATTTCTGCCGCTGCGGTTCACCGGGCTGCCGTGTGTGAGGTGCCCCCCCTGAATCAGGTCCATGCCCATCACGGTATCGCCCACATTGAGCAGCGCCGAATACACCGCGTTGTTGGCTGGCGCGCCCGAAAGCGGCTGCACGTTCACATACAACCGGTCGGCGTTGAACCGGTCGGTGGCAAAAAGTTCGGCAGCCCGGCGGCGTGCCAGCGATTCGACGATGTTGGCGTATTCCGTGCCCTTGTAGTAGCGCTCGTCGCCGCTGCGCCGGTACTCGGTCAGCCGCGCGTTGTAATCGAGCAGTTCATCCTGCGTAAGCGTGCGCGTGGAGTCCAGCGGATACCCTTCGGCATAAATATTGTGGAAAGCCGAGGACAATGTTTCGCGGACTGCGCGTGGTACCGTGCTTTCTGACGGAATAAGGATCAGGTAGCGCGCCTGACGAGCCGTTTCATGCCGCACCAGGTCGGCAACATCGGGATCCAGTTCCTGCAAACTGCCCCGGAACAGATAATCACGAACGGTTTCTTTTGTCACCATGAAGAAATATCCTGTGGGGTAATCAAACGCTTATTACAAATCCGATTCTAACATGCTGGCGGGGGATTGCGCTACAGCCAGGAGTCCCCACCACAGCACCTGGATGTGCAGGAGATTGTAGGGGAGATGTTCAAAGAGGCCGGTAATCATCAGCATCAGCGCGCCGGCCAGCAGCACCGCCCGCCCGTCGTCGTGGCGTTTGGTCTGGTAAAGCGCCGCCTCCACTGCGGCGATCATGGCTGCGCCCAGCAGCACCACCCCCACGATGCCTAGCTCTGCCCAGGCAGAGAGCAGCACATGATGCACGTTGTTGCCCCGCATCGGGATTTCAGACACATACAGGATGTAGCTGGCGCGCCACGGGAAATTGCCAGCGCCGACCCCAACCAACGGGTTATCCAGAATCGCGCGCATCGCCGTCTGCATCAGCACCGTGCGCTCTGCCACAGAGTAGACCTCGGTGTTTTCCAGGCCCACACCCGCGCGCGAAAGCAGCAGCGGCGTGTAGCTCACCACGAACACGAGGCCGGTGATGACCGCCGCAATCCCGGTCAGCACAAGGCCGTAACGGATGCGCCGCGCGCGCACCAGCAGCGGCAGCAGCGCAAACGCGCCCGCCGCGAAACTGATCCATGCCCCGCGCGAAAACGTCAGCAGGAAGGCCCACAATCCCGCGATGAAGATCATCATGGCCACCGGCCAGCGGCGGTCGTGGGTCAGCCAGTGTACGCTTGCCAGCAAGGCCACACCCATAAACGTGGCCAGCACATTGGGGTGCGGCAGCAGCCCGTAAGGGCGAAGCCAGCGCACCCCCCCCGCCTCGATGATGCTCGCCCCCGGCTGGTCAGCCGTCACCCTGAACTCACCCAGGAACGCTAACCCAAGCCACGACTGCCCTGCGGACTGTGCCCCTGCCAGCAGCGTGTTCCACATCAGGCCAAAGGTCAGCGCCGCGATGACCGCGCGCGGCGGGACGCTTACGCAGGCCGCCGCCAGCGCGAATCCTGCCACAATCGCCATCTGGTAGGCCGCGTTAAGGGCCAGTGTGGGATCCTGGGTGGCCATAAATGCCCATGCGCCAGAGGCATAGGCCCACACGGCCAGCGCACCCAGCGCCCCTATCCATACCAGGCGCGCCGTGTGACGCGCAAACCTGCCGATCCCCGGGCAGCCCGCCACAACCCACATGATCAGCGTAAACTGCATGGGCAGCAGCAGCACAAAGCCAGACACGTAATACTGAGGCAGGAAGGCGGCCTCTGCCACGCGGTACCACACCGGGATCAGCAGAAACGTCACCAGCACGCCAGCCTGCGCCGCCCGCCGTGCCCAGTCCTGGACCCTCCGCCCTGGCGCACCGGCCATGCGGTCACCCGTCCCGGTGCTCACGGCTCAACCGTCAGTTCAACGCTGACACTGCGGATGGCAGCCTTTTTCTGGTTGATGTAGACAGCGGCGAGGCGGTGTGTGGGCATCTCTAACCGGCTGTGGATGACCAGGCGCGTGATGTGCTTGTTAATGCTGTCTGTGTTCTGATGCACTGTCGCGCGCAGCCGTTCATCCTGCGGGTTCGGAGATTTCCACAGCGCGAGTACCGGCGCGTTCAGCAGTTCAGAAAGTGAGGGGCGGTTGGGATAGCTGTCTTTTCCCCAGGCGCGCTCGTGCGCTTCCACAATTTCGATAAACGGCTTTTCATCCTTCTTGGTCATGGTCATCCCTTCTAATGTCGGATTAACGGAACACAGTTGGCCTGTGTCCCGGTCAGCACAATCACGCCTGGCCTGTGGTGATTTGACTCAGGCTGTTCCAGGAAAATAATCAATCCGTTGTAGAGGCGGGGCAGTGCCCCCGGCTTAAATCGGTGGCTGGTTTTTGTCTGCAACAGCCTTAGCTGCTTCAGCGCCCGCCTGAGTATTCCCTTTACTTCTCGCTGAGGGCACCCACGCGCGGCGAAGTACAGGTGTTTGTTCAGGCACGCCCCAACCTTGTCCTCCCTACAACTTTAGCGGATGATTGCGAAATGACAACGGCAGCATAGGCGGCAGATCCCGCACACACGCGGCATTTGCCGCGTGCGGTCGCACCTGCTCACCCTGCTATCCTGGTGTAAAATAGTGCTGGAATGCACACCGAGTGCTACAATCAGCGCCTTTAGCGAGCAATGAACAAGGAGTTCGTGCCTGATGCCCAGATGGCAAACTTTCCAATCGTTCCTGGCCGACGTGCAGAGCAAGCCGCTCGAAGAACGGCAGGGGCTTGTCAACGCGCTGCTGCGCGAACGTCCCGATTGGCCCTGGGTCGAGGGCAGCCAGGCCACCTTTATCTATGCGCGCCCCAACACTCAGCGCGTCGCCGTCACCCTGGATACCATCACTGCCGATCCACCCTTCGCGCCCATGTCCAACGTCTCTGGCACGTCGCTGTGGTATGTGACGCGCCAGTTTGCCGAAGATGACCTGCTGGATTATATGCTGGCGGTCAATGATCCGATGACGCCACTGCGCGAAGACCGCAACATTGTGCAGCGCATTTCGCGCTTCTGGCAGATCGACCCCTACAACCCGCACCGCCTGACCACCCCGCAGATGGATGTTTCGGTGCTGCAGATGAATGTGGCCCGCCCCTTCCCGGACTGGTCAAAATTCCGCCGTGTTGCCAAGGGTCAGGTGACCGAACACGTTATCGATAGTCGCCAGCTCAACTTCACCAGCCGCAAATTGTGGATTTACACCCCGCCGGGCTATGAAGACTCTGACCACGACTATCCCCTGCTGATCCTCAACGACGGCGAATGGGCCTCAGGACCGCTGCAGGTGCCGCACATCGCGGATGTATTGATCAAACACGGGCGCATGGCCCCCATTGTCATCGCCATGATTCAAAGCGCAGAGCAGGAAGTGCGCGTCCGCAATTACGCGGCCAACGACAAACACTACCTGTTTGTGCTTATGGAACTGCTGCCCTTCATCCAGACGCAGTTTCGCATCGACTCCATGACTCTGGGTATCGGCGGTGTTGATCTGGGTGCGGCAGCCGCTGCCCATGCCGCCCTGATGAATCCGGCGGTGTTTAGCCGCCTGGTGATGATTTCGCCTCCCTTGGGGAAGGGCGTGGCAGAAGACAGGCTGAAGCAGTTCATCAAGCGCTTCGATGCCGCGCCCCTGCTGTCGAAACGGATCTTCCAGTCTGTGGGCCGGTACGAAGCCCGCGCCCGGTTCTACATCCCGGCGCACGGCCTGCGCACGGTGCTGGCGCGGCGCAGCGATACCGCCTACCGCTTTGTTGAGGTGGGCAGCGGGCATGGGTTGGTGGCCTTTCGCGGCATGATGCCTGAAGCGCTGTCCTGGGTGTTCCCCGGTGAAAATGCGGACTAGTGGATCAACCCATTTAAATCCGCCGGATTTTGGGGCAGACGCGGCGGGACTCGTCCTTACGATTGTGCGTATTCGTTTTGTTTGTCCATCAGGTTATTCCAGGAAAATCGCAACTACTCAGTCCGGCGGTTGGGGGGCAGCGCCCCCCACACCCCCCGCCAACTTTTTGTATAAAGTTGGATCAAAGACTTTTCGTTTTCTGACCGCAAACGGTCAAAAATCAAAATGTGACCACCCCTCACAAAAGGTATCGCAGCCTGGCAAGCATTTGTTAGCCGCGTCAGCGGCGAAGCGTAATGGGGTTGCAAAGGGCGAAGTCCCTTGCTTTGGGGGTAAGCAGCCTGAGCAGTTACGATTTCCCCATAAGTACCTCAACCGAGTCAGAATGACGGGATGCAGGGGTTGCTCCCTGCCGGGGTCACAGGCGCAGCGCCCTGTAACCCCGCGTCGTAATCCTGCCTGCGCAATCGTCTGGGGCGGGGTTTCTGCCCCTAGAACAGCTCCTGCACGATCACGGTGAACGCGCCGCCGCTCAGGTATCCGTTCACACGCACCGTATAGGTACCGTCGGCGGGCAGCGTGACCACAAAACGCGGGTTCAGCGTCCCGTCGCTGTCGTCGGCTTAGCCCATAGTCAGCCCGTAGGGGTGCAGCACCGCCCC